>NZ_JBQCUZ010000073.1:0-203 GCF_051962755.1 Neisseria sp. P0008.S004 | reverse complement strand
AGCCAACATCAGGACGGCAAAAACCGCAATGCCGGCGTACAGGTCGGCGTCGGGGTTTCCGTCGGTGCGCAAACCGGCGTCTATATCTATGCCGAAGCGGCCTACGGCAAAGGCAAAAACCGTTCGGACAGCCAAACCCATCAAAACACCCTGCTGCAATCGGACAAACTGCAGCTCAGCAGCAAGGGCAATACCGTGCTGAA
>NZ_JBQCUZ010000072.1:0-204 GCF_051962755.1 Neisseria sp. P0008.S004 | reverse complement strand
TACAGCACCTTATGCCGCTACCGCAACTGGCTGGCGCAAGACAACACCCTGTCCGAACTGCTGGAACTGATTAACCGACAACTGACCGAAAAAGGCCTAAAAATAGAGAAAGCATCCGCCGCTGTCGTTGACGCCACCATTATTCAGACCGCCGGCAGCAAACAGCGTCAGGCCATAGAAGTCGATGAAGAAGGACAAGTCAGC
>NZ_JBQCUZ010000071.1:0-211 GCF_051962755.1 Neisseria sp. P0008.S004 | reverse complement strand
AGGCTGAACCGTTTGCCGGTTCGGGTTGATGGGCGGCTTTGTATGGGCAGTGGCAATGAAGACTTGGACCAATGGGGCTTTCATTGAGTGAAAAAGGACAAACGGATAAGGTGCCTCCTGTCGGATAGGGATACAAAGATAAAGATAAAGGGAAGAAAGATATGTACTTAAAAGCATTTGACGGAAAACGGAATGGGGCAGCTGTACAGAG
>NZ_JBQCUZ010000070.1:0-223 GCF_051962755.1 Neisseria sp. P0008.S004 | reverse complement strand
CATTCATGGGCATTGGCAGGGGTAATGTGCAGTTTCTCAATATAGCCTTCCGCATCGGTACGGGTATGTTGTTTGTAACCGAGTTTGTAGAGGCCGCTTTTCTTTATCCAACGGGCATCGCTGTCTTTACTCGGTGTGGTTTGGCTGCTGACTTGTCCTTCTTCATCGACTTCTATGGCCTGACGCTGTTTGCTGCCGGCGGTCTGAATAATGGTGGCGTCAA
>NZ_JBQCUZ010000069.1:0-225 GCF_051962755.1 Neisseria sp. P0008.S004 | reverse complement strand
AAGTAAGTGCACAAAGCCATCTGAAGGCGATGTGTTTGAACCTTTTGAAAGCGGCTAACAGGCTAAGTGTGCCTGTTTGCGCCTAAAAGGCGGCCCGGATGCCTGATTATCGGGTATCCAAGGGGGATTATGGGGGGTATTTGAGTAGAATCAGTGGATATTCGAAACAAAAACAGCCGAAAACCTGTGTTTAGGTTTCGGCTGTTGGGGGAAAGGAATTTTGCA
>NZ_JBQCUZ010000068.1:0-227 GCF_051962755.1 Neisseria sp. P0008.S004 | reverse complement strand
TTGAAGCCTTCGTTAGCTTCTTTTTGCTCTTCAAGTTTGGCAGTATTTTCAGCGATTGCTGCTTTATTGGCGTCGATGTCTTGACGGTTAGCTTCTAAAGCGTCAGCTGCTGCTTTGCCGGCTAATGCGAGATCACCGATGTATTTTTTATTGGCATCAATATCTTTACGGTTGGCTTCCAAAGCCTCAGTTGCTTTCAGACCTGCTTGTGCCAAGTCAACGATGTC
>NZ_JBQCUZ010000067.1:0-228 GCF_051962755.1 Neisseria sp. P0008.S004 | reverse complement strand
TTTGACGAACTGAGCATCCCCGATTACAGCACCTTATGCCGCTACCGCAACTGGCTGGCGCAAGACGACACCCTGTCTGAACTGCTAAAACTGATTAACCGACAACTGACCGAAAAAAACCTAAAAGTAGAGAAAGCATCTGCCACCGTCATTGACGCCACCATTATTCAGACCGCCGGCAGCAAACAGCGTCAGGCCATAGAAGTCGATGAAGAAGGACAAGTCAGC
>NZ_JBQCUZ010000066.1:0-232 GCF_051962755.1 Neisseria sp. P0008.S004 | reverse complement strand
CACTGGGCTTAAAGGGCGCGTAGGCGGCCGGGTTGGTCGTGGGTGAAATCCCCCAGCTTAACTGGGGAATTGCCTACGATACTGCCTGGCTCGAGGGAGGAAGGGGCGGCCGGAACTGTCGGTGGAGCGGTGAAATGGGATGAGATCGACAGGAACGCCGGTGGCGAAAGCGGGCCGCTGGCCCTCTTCTGACGCTGAGGCGCGAAAGCCAGGGGAGCGAACGGGATTAGAT
>NZ_JBQCUZ010000065.1:0-232 GCF_051962755.1 Neisseria sp. P0008.S004 | reverse complement strand
GGGCTGGCTGAGTCATCGGCAATGGCACCGCAGCCTGCTCGGCATGATCGGGCCAGCCATCGTGTTCGCCGGAACCGTCTGGCTGCTTGGCAACTGGTGGACAGCACGCCTCGTATACACCGGCCTAGCCCTGATGATCGGCGTGTCGATCTGGGACTTGGTTTCGCCGGTAAATCGCCGCTGCGGCCCGGATGGCTGCGAACTCCCCGCGAAACACGACTGACTGCGTGAG
>NZ_JBQCUZ010000064.1:0-234 GCF_051962755.1 Neisseria sp. P0008.S004 | reverse complement strand
CATATTGTTTTCAAGATAAAAGTTGTAACAGAATTTCATGGTTTTCAGTTGCTTTGAGGAGTGTAATAAGGCCGTCTGAAAATTACATTTCAGACGGCCTTGTATATTAAACAAGGATTTTGCGTCAAGGTTTCGGATAAAGCATACATGGTGATTCCCGAAGCAGTATCAGTTGATAAATCCGTCGTCCTTCATTTTATTTTCGGATATGTATTTAATTGTACATTCATACAC
>NZ_JBQCUZ010000063.1:0-237 GCF_051962755.1 Neisseria sp. P0008.S004 | reverse complement strand
TAGGGGACATCCATGCTCAAACAAGAAATCGAAATCATCAACAAACTCGGCCTGCACGCGCGCGCTTCCAGCAAAGTCACCCAAACCGCCTCCCAATTCCAAAGCGAAGTCTGGGTCACCAAAACCGGCAACCGCGTCAACGGTAAAAGCATCATGGGCCTGATGATGCTGGCCGCCGCCAACGGTACCGTGATTGAACTGGAAACAGAAGGCGCAGACGAAGCCGCCGCCATGCAG
>NZ_JBQCUZ010000062.1:0-239 GCF_051962755.1 Neisseria sp. P0008.S004 | reverse complement strand
AAGTCGAAGTAAAGCGCCGTAAAACCGCCGTTTGGCAGTTGATCCTAAAACACAAGGAATACATCGGCCGCAGCACTTTGGTTATCGGCCTTGGCTACAAGCGCGGCACCGGAATGGCCGATGCCATTGCCGCCCCTGAAGAGGTTTTTGATGATGGCACTTCGAGAATGAAGGTGATCACTTCCGACATCAGCTATAACCACCCCTTCCATATCGGCCGGCAGCACTTCGTATATGAC
>NZ_JBQCUZ010000061.1:0-239 GCF_051962755.1 Neisseria sp. P0008.S004 | reverse complement strand
CTCTTCCTCGGCGCAGGCGGCGGCGCACTGACCCTGCTGCAAAAATCCGGCATCCCCGAAGGCAAAGGCTACGGCGGCTTCCCCGTTTCCGGACTGTTCTTCCGCAACAGCAACCCCGAGACCGCCGCGCAGCACAACGCCAAAGTGTACGGACAAGCCTCCGTCGGCGCGCCGCCCATGTCCGTCCCGCACCTCGACACCCGCAACGTGGACGGCAAACGCCACCTCATGTTCGGCCC
>NZ_JBQCUZ010000060.1:0-243 GCF_051962755.1 Neisseria sp. P0008.S004 | reverse complement strand
ATTCCGCCCGCGAATTTCCGCGCGATACTGACCATTTGGCAGGTTTTCCAGCTAAAGATCAGCCGTATGAGCATCAGGAATATGACGGTACAGCTTATTATTGCGGTAAATCTTAATATCAAAAGATAAAACGCCGCCGTCAGCCGCTAAGTTATCCCACTAAATTAACAACTTATCTCCGTCCGACTTCACATCAGGAAAAGACAGTTTTGGAATAGCTCCGTGAAGCGTCGAAACATCAGA
>NZ_JBQCUZ010000059.1:0-246 GCF_051962755.1 Neisseria sp. P0008.S004 | reverse complement strand
CGAAAAGGTTGTCTCTAATACAGATGGCTCATGACGGTACCGTAAGAATAAGCACCGGCTAACTACGTGCCAGCAGCCGCGGTAATACGTAGGGTGCAAGCGTTAATCGGAATTACTGGGCGTAAAGCGTGCGCAGGCGGTTATGCAAGACAGATGTGAAATCCCCGGGCTTAACCTGGGAACTGCATTTGTGACTGCATGGCTAGAGTGCGGCAGAGGGGGATGGAATTCCGCGTGTAGCAGTGA
>NZ_JBQCUZ010000058.1:0-251 GCF_051962755.1 Neisseria sp. P0008.S004 | reverse complement strand
CCATCTGAGTACCGCCTGTTTTTCTCCGTCAGGCCGCAAACGGCCGGAAAGCCGCAGATAGCGCCGGTACACGGGAATCTGCCACTTTTTCGCTAAATCTTCAGGCGGCATATCAAGCAAACAGGCACTATGCACCGTGCCTGCCATCTGCCTGAACAAACTCTCGAAGCTATTTACAGGATAAAGCTGCCCGCAGCCCGTTGCGTCATCCGCATATGCTTGAGAAACAGAGACCGTCTGAATGCCGCTAT
>NZ_JBQCUZ010000057.1:0-252 GCF_051962755.1 Neisseria sp. P0008.S004 | reverse complement strand
TAACGGGTTTTTGATAAATATCGGTTACGTTTGGTTTGTGCTTCCGACAGCGGATGTTTGCGGTGGGCTTTGCGCATCAGCCGATGCTCTTTCAGATGTTGCCTGTTTTCCTTACTGTCGTAGCCTTTGTCGGCATAGACGGTCGTACCTTTGGATAGGCCTTCCAACAAAGGCGACAGGTGTTTGCATTCATGGGCATTGGCAGGGGTAATGTGCAGTTTCTCAATATAGCCTTCCGCATCGGTACGGGTA
>NZ_JBQCUZ010000056.1:0-254 GCF_051962755.1 Neisseria sp. P0008.S004 | reverse complement strand
ACCTCGGCGAATCCCTGCGCACCCGCACCAGCGTCTGGAGCGAGTTCACCGCCCTGTTCCCCGCGACCCTGGAACTGTCCATGGCCGCCCTGTTGTTCGCCGGCATCCTCGGGCTATTGGCCGGGGTGATCGCGGCACTCAAGCGAGGATCCCTGTTCGACCATGGGGTGATGGGCATCTCCCTGGCGGGATATTCGATGCCGATCTTCTGGTGGGGCCTGATCCTGATCATGTTTTTCTCGGTGAGCCTGGGC
>NZ_JBQCUZ010000055.1:0-256 GCF_051962755.1 Neisseria sp. P0008.S004 | reverse complement strand
GATCTATGGCATGCCCATGGCTATCGTCAAGGCCGACCTGGCCGACGCGGTCTACAGCCTGGATGACATCGGCAAGCACCTGGTGGAGGCCTGTCACTGATGGATGTGTTGAGCCTGGTTGGGATCCTTCTGGCGTTTGTCGCCATTATCGGTGGCAACTACCTGGAAGGCGGCCATCTTGGCGCGCTGGCCAACGGTCCGGCGGCGCTGATCGTGATCGGCGGCACCGTGGGCGCGGCGCTGTTGCAGTCGCCCC
>NZ_JBQCUZ010000054.1:0-258 GCF_051962755.1 Neisseria sp. P0008.S004 | reverse complement strand
CGATCAGCCAGGGTGGCAATCAGCAACCGGGCCTTTTTCACAGCCAGCGACGCGTGCATCGGCCCGATGTAGCGCTCCAGCAGTTCACCGGCGGCGCGGGGCAGATGCTTGACCATGGCGCCTGCGATCACTTCGGCGCCGGGCGCCAGTTGGCCTTGCAGGCGGATCAGTTGTTCTTCCAGCAGCGCCAGGGTTTTCGGCACTCGGATCAGCACGCGGTCGAAGGGCCCGCTCGGCACCTGGCTGGCAGGCACGAAC
>NZ_JBQCUZ010000053.1:0-258 GCF_051962755.1 Neisseria sp. P0008.S004 | reverse complement strand
GTTCCAGCGCTCCACCTCACGCGCATCGCGGGCCAGTTCGCTGAAGCTGGTCACGCTGAATACCTCGCTGTCGATCTGCCAATCGTCCGCCAGTAACTGCGCGGCGGCCTGGGCCTCGCGCACCAGGGTGCCGGAGCCGAGCAGGCGCACCTTGGCCCCGGCACTGCCCTCAAGGCGGTACATGCCCTTGATAATCGCCGCCTCGACGCCTTCGGGCAGGGTCGGTTGCGGGTAGTTTTCGTTCATCAGGGTCACGTA
>NZ_JBQCUZ010000052.1:0-259 GCF_051962755.1 Neisseria sp. P0008.S004 | reverse complement strand
ATTTTGGTGTGTGAATATGTTCCATTCGCTTCGGATCTGTCTATAGAGTTTTTAGTACTGACAGGTGTTTATTATATCGTAGACGTTATATTATTTTACGGTGATTGCGTTGTATATGGCTTCCTCGAAGTGTTCAATTACGCCCTGAATTTCTCCGACATGGATCTATATTAAAACTGGGAAGATTTCAAAACTCTGAAAGCAAAAAGACTGGTAGATAATTTCGGCCATTTTCGGGGTGTACAAGTACCTGATGATT
>NZ_JBQCUZ010000051.1:0-261 GCF_051962755.1 Neisseria sp. P0008.S004 | reverse complement strand
CAGTTCCACCAACCTCTGCCATACTCGAGCTTGCCAGTATCAAAGGCAGTTCTGGAGTTGAGCTCCAGGCTTTCACCTCTGACTTAACAAGCCGCCTACGTGCGCTTTACGCCCAGTGATTCCGAACAACGCTAGCCCCCTTCGTATTACCGCGGCTGCTGGCACGAAGTTAGCCGGGGCTTATTCTCCTGGTACAGTCATTATCTTCCCAGGTAAAAGAGCTTTACAACCCTAGGGCCTTCATCACTCACGCGGCATGGC
>NZ_JBQCUZ010000050.1:0-262 GCF_051962755.1 Neisseria sp. P0008.S004 | reverse complement strand
ACCACCACATGGCCACTGCCCGACTCACCGAGGAACATGGCTTCGCCCGCCCATTGGATGCGTGCCTTCATCGCCCAGACTCCACTGCTAAAAAAGGGGCGCCAGCTTATCACAGGCCCCCGCAAGCGCAGTGTTCTGCCCAAATACGTTCAACAGCAGACTTTGATAGGTAAATTCCCTGATCGAGTCAGAATGTGTCTGTTAAGCTGACGCCAAATCTATGGCGCATTGCCATCCTCCGGATGGATCCGCTCTATAAAAA
>NZ_JBQCUZ010000049.1:0-263 GCF_051962755.1 Neisseria sp. P0008.S004 | reverse complement strand
CGCGCCCTGTTTTGTTACCCCCAAAGGGGAAAATACCCGGCCTGTTGGTGGCCGCTTAGGGTAAGGGTGGGGGTAACTGTTGTCCCGCCCCCTTGGGTGGTTTTAGCGGGGGGGGTACATAAGTTACCCACAGCATTACCGAAAGCGGCCAGAATCTGGCCGGTATTTTCCCGATGTCGGGATACAAACACTGGGCGCGAAATGCCGTTTATATCAACAGTTTGAGCTAAATGAACACACGCCTCAAAACGCTGGAAAAACAG
>NZ_JBQCUZ010000048.1:0-268 GCF_051962755.1 Neisseria sp. P0008.S004 | reverse complement strand
GGATGGGAGCAAGGTATTCCTCGGTAACGGTTCCGACGAAGTCCTGGCGCATATCTTCCACGGTCTGTTCCAGCACGACCTGCCACTGCTGTTCCCGGATATCAGCTACAGCTTCTACCCGGTGTACTGCGGGCTGTATGGCATCACCTCCGCCCCGGTGCCGCTGGATGAGCAGTTCCAGATCCGCGTGGCGGACTACGCCAAGCCTAATGGCGGGATCATCTTCCCCAACCCGAACGCGCCGACCGGCTGCGTGATGGCGCTGGAC
>NZ_JBQCUZ010000047.1:0-273 GCF_051962755.1 Neisseria sp. P0008.S004 | reverse complement strand
AATACGGAGGGTGCGAGCGTTAATCGGAATTACTGGGCGTAAAGCGTGCGTAGGCGGCGCGCCAAGCCAGGCGTGAAAGCCCCGGGCTCAACCTGGGAACTGCGCCTGGGACTGGTGTGCTTGAGTTGGGCAGAGGCAGGCGGAATTCCGGGTGTAGCGGTGAAATGCGTAGATATCCGGAGGAACACCAGTGGCGAAGGCGGCCTGCTGGGCCCGAACTGACGCTGAGGCACGAAAGCGTGGGTAGCAAACAGGATTAGATACCTTGTAGTC
>NZ_JBQCUZ010000046.1:0-277 GCF_051962755.1 Neisseria sp. P0008.S004 | reverse complement strand
CTACCGCGATGAAAGATGCAGGTAACAATGCGGCTGAATGGGCTCTGCAACTGAACATCGCCGGGCACACCGATTGGTATTTGCCAAGCCGTGACGAACTGGAACTGTGCTACCGAAACCTGAAGCCGACTGATGAAAATAACTGGGCATCGTTTCGTGACGGTGACAACCCAAGCAGCCTTCCTACGGGTTATCCATACACCGAACAGAGCCCTCAGCAGACCAGCGCCACCGCTTTCCAGGGCGGAGGCTCAGAGGCCTTTGCAGAAGATTGGTA
>NZ_JBQCUZ010000045.1:0-280 GCF_051962755.1 Neisseria sp. P0008.S004 | reverse complement strand
CCTTTATCCTTCTCGCCCTAACCGCCGCGATGGTGGTGGCAAAACACCTGGATATGCTCGCACTGGATGATTCCACCATGGCCGGCATTGGAGTGAACGCCAAGATGTGGCGCCTAATAGCAATAGCTTTGGCCGTTATCCTCGGCGCAGCGGGAGTCGCCGCGGCTGGGGTCTTGGGCTTCGCCGGGCTCATCGTCCCACATGCTGCCCGCTTGATGGTTGGTTCGAACCTGCGCCGGCAAATGCCCGTGGCGGCCCTAGGCGGCGCGACCCTCGTGAC
>NZ_JBQCUZ010000044.1:0-283 GCF_051962755.1 Neisseria sp. P0008.S004 | reverse complement strand
GCATCCATACCGATTCGGCCACTGCCCATCACGGTGCCGACAGCGTTCCCGATCTGCAAAATCTACTCGACAAACAGCAAACCGTCGCCCAATCGACTGCCGCCATCCACAGTGCCGTCGGCACCTATAGGGGCAACCGTGCCAAAGCGGCAGCCGAAGAGCTGGAAAAACAACAGGCCGCTTACGAAGGCCGTCTGAAAGAACAAAACGACGGCAGCTACGAACACTACCTCAGCCTAAGCGACGCACAACGGCAGCAGGAGATGCTGGCCCATTCCCCCGC
>NZ_JBQCUZ010000043.1:0-286 GCF_051962755.1 Neisseria sp. P0008.S004 | reverse complement strand
CTGAGACCTTTGCAAAATTCCCCAAAATCCCCTAAATTCCTACTAAGACATTTAGGGGATTTTCCATGACCACCTTCTTTCAGCAAACCGTCCAAGCCATGATCGTCAAACACATCGACCGCTTCCCACTATTGAAGTTGGATCAGGTAATTGATTGGCAACCGATCGAACAGTACCTGAATCGTCAAAGAACCCGTTACCTTAGAGATCACCGCGGCCGTCCCGCCTATCCCCTGTTGTCCATGTTCAAAGCCGTCCTGCTCGGACAATGGCACAGCCTCTCCGA
>NZ_JBQCUZ010000042.1:0-288 GCF_051962755.1 Neisseria sp. P0008.S004 | reverse complement strand
TCATTCAACGGATAGTGTCGAGTGTGTTCTATCTAGATAAAGATAAACCTTATTTTTTAAAGCAAATTCTGTGTGGAAAAGGGTAAACGGGTAATGAGACCGTCTGAACGGGGATAAAAAGAAGACATATTTTTCAGACGGCCTTTAGATATTCTATCGCATCACATTGTTCCAATCGCTTTAAAAATAACTGACGAGAATTTGGTTGTTTAAATAATTTGCTTCAACCTTGCGCCTGGCCATATCAGGCGGAAAGCGAAACATTTCGGCAACGGTCTGGGCATTGAG
>NZ_JBQCUZ010000041.1:0-311 GCF_051962755.1 Neisseria sp. P0008.S004 | reverse complement strand
ACCGCCCGCAGTTTCAGCTTTGAAGACATCCGCAACGAAAGCAGCTACAGCGCCAGCAGCATGGGCATCGGCGCCGGCTACGGCGGCAGCCTGAAAGGAAGCAACGGCTTCAATCAAAGCGCCTTTGGTCGTGCGTCCCAAACCGCCGGCCAGAACATGAATAAAGGCTTCAACTACAGCCCCACCCTGCCGCAACATGAAAGCGGCAACAGCCAAGGCTATACCCGCTCGCTGCTCAGCGAAGGCAACATCACCATCGGCGGCAAAAAAACCAGTGCCCGCGCTCTCGGCATCCATACCGATTCGGCCAC
>NZ_JBQCUZ010000040.1:0-317 GCF_051962755.1 Neisseria sp. P0008.S004 | reverse complement strand
CTGCAAAATCTACTCGACAAACAGCAAACCGTCGCCCAATCGACTGCCGCCATCCACAGTGCCGTCGGCACCTATAGTGGCAACCGTGCCAAAGCGGCAGCCGAAGAGCTGGAAAAACAACAGGCCGCTTACGAAGGCCGTCTGAAAGAGCAAAACGACGGCAGTTATGAGCAATATGCCGGTAAAAGCGACAGCGAACGGCTGTCCATGAGGCTGGGGAACGCGAAGTATGCCCAAGCTTACCAAGAAGCCCGAAGCTGGGGCGTAGGCGGCAGCAAAAGCCGTGCGCTTAGCGCCGCCGAAACCCTGATTACCGG
>NZ_JBQCUZ010000039.1:0-323 GCF_051962755.1 Neisseria sp. P0008.S004 | reverse complement strand
GCCCCACAGTATCGGGCGCAGTTCCTCGGTTGAGCCGAGGGCTTTCACACCCGACTTGAAGGGCCGCCTACATACCCTTTAAGCCCAATAAATCCGAATAACGTTTGGACGGTTCGTATTACCGCGGCTGCTGGCACGAACTTAGCCCGTGCTTCCTCTGAGGCTATGTCAAACACATGAGATAACTCACATGCACTTCATCCCCTCTGACAGTGGTTTACAACCCAAGGGCCTTCATCCCACACGCGGCGTCGCTCGGTCAGGCTTTCGCCCATTGCCGAAGATTCTCGACTGCAGCCACCCGTAGGCTGTCTCTTATACAC
>NZ_JBQCUZ010000038.1:0-341 GCF_051962755.1 Neisseria sp. P0008.S004 | reverse complement strand
TCGGACAAACTGCAGCTCAGCAGCAAGGGCAATACCGTGCTGAACGGTGCCCAAGCCCATGCAAAACGCATCGACGCCGAAGTCGACGGCACACTGCACATCGAAAGCCCGCAGGACACTGTCGAACAGGAAAGCAAACAAAGCGGCGGCGGCATCCGCGCCCAAGTCGCGCTCGGTACCGCATGGAGCGTATCCGGCAACTACAACCAAAGCAAAGCCAGCGGCTACAGCCGCAGCGTCGGCAGCCAAAGCGGTCTCTTTGCCGGCGAAGGCGGCTACCACATCACAGCCGATAGCGTCCGGCTTAAAGGCGGTGCCATCGCTTCTGCCGCAGATAAAGA
>NZ_JBQCUZ010000037.1:0-343 GCF_051962755.1 Neisseria sp. P0008.S004 | reverse complement strand
CGGCGGCGATCTGCATCTGCAGGGGCGCGAAGTTTCCCTCGGCGAAGCCTACAAACGGAACGAGCGGCACAGCGAAGCGCAGCACAAACAGAGCGGCTTCTCGGTCGGCATCACTTACGACCCCTATACCGCCGGCAAAAATGCCTGGGACAAAGCCATGCAGGGCGGCGGGTACAGCGACAGTATCGTCGGTAACTGGATGCAGCGCAGCAGCGCCTCAGCCAAAGCCAGCCAGGCGGCGGGCACGCCCGTTGTCATCAGCGGCGGCCGCAGCCGCAGCACGCAGGTGCAGGATGGCAGCAGCGCCGAAGCCGTCGGCAGCTCGCTGACGGCCGGCCGCCAT
>NZ_JBQCUZ010000036.1:0-392 GCF_051962755.1 Neisseria sp. P0008.S004 | reverse complement strand
GGTTATCACATCACCGCCGACAGCGTCCGGCTTAAAGGCGGCGCCATCGCTTCTGCCGCAGACAAAGACCACAACGAGCTCACCGCCCGCAGTTTCAGCTTTGAAGACATCCGCAACGAAAGCAGCTACAGTGCCCAAAGCATGGGTATCGGTGCCGGTTACGGCGGCAGCCTGAAAGGCAGCGACGGCTTCAATCAAAGCGCCTTTGGTCGTGCGTCCCAAACCGCCGGCCAGAACATGAACAAAGGCCTCAACTACAGCCCCACCCTGCCCCAGCATGAAAGCGGCAACAGCCAAGGCTATACCCGCTCCGTACTCAGCGAAGGCAACATCACCATCGGCGGCAAAAAAACCAGTGCCCGCGCTCTCGGCATCCATACCGATTCGGCCAC
>NZ_JBQCUZ010000035.1:0-464 GCF_051962755.1 Neisseria sp. P0008.S004 | reverse complement strand
AACAACTACGCATTGGGCGACACCATCAACGTTAAAGGCGACAGCAACATCATCAGCGAAACCGTAGCCGGTGGCGCACAGCTGAAACTGGCCAAAGACATTACTGTTGACAGCGTCACCGCAGGCGACAGCAAACTGAATTCAGACGGCCTCACCATTACCGGTGGCCCGAGTGTGACCAAGTCAGGCATCAATGCCGCCAGCAAGAAAGTAACCAACGTAGCCGCCGGTACCGATGACGCCGATGCCGTCAACTACAGCCAGCTGAAACAGCAAAGCGCCGCCGCCCGTACCGAAGTTGCAGCCGGTACCAACATCAAAGACGTGGTTAAAGGAGTCGGCAATAAAGGCCAAGACGTTTACACCGTCAACGCCAAAGGCGCGACTGCGAGCGCCGGTTCGAGCAAAGTGACCGTCACTGCTTCAGCAGCAGACGCGAACAATGTGACCAACTACAGCATCGA
>NZ_JBQCUZ010000034.1:0-465 GCF_051962755.1 Neisseria sp. P0008.S004 | reverse complement strand
GACTACCAGGGTATCTAATCCCTTTCGCTACCCTGGCCTTCGAGCCTCAGCGTCAGGAGTTGTCCAGTAGCTCGCTTTCGCCACGAGTGTTCCTCTTGATATCCACGCATTTCACTGCTACACCAAGAATTCCAGCTACCTCTCCAATCCTCTAGCATGGCAGTATCGGATGCAGTTCCGGGGTTGAGCCCCGGGATTTCACATCTGACTTACCACGCCGCCTACGCTCCCTTTACGCCCAGTGATTCCGAACAACGCTCGGGACCTTCGTATTACCGCGGCTGCTGGCACGAAGTTAGCCGTCCCTTCCTCTTCCGGTACTATCAACCCTGTTCGCTATTAACGACCAGGTCTTACTCCCGGATGACAGGAGTTTACAATCCGAAGACCGTCATCCTCCACGCGGCGTTGCACCATCAGGGTTGCCCCCATTGTGAATTATTCTCGACTGCTGCCACCCGTAGG
>NZ_JBQCUZ010000033.1:0-470 GCF_051962755.1 Neisseria sp. P0008.S004 | reverse complement strand
GACGGTGCAACTGGTGCCAAAGGCGATACCGGCGCAACTGGTGCAACCGGTGCCGATGGTAAGAACGCTGAAGCCGACGTTAAAGACAACGGCAACGGTACCCACACTGTAACCATTAAAGACGGTAACGGTAACACCACTACTACCATCCTTAAAGACGGTGCAACTGGCGCTACCGGTGCAACTGGTGCCGACGGTAAGAACGCTGAAGCCGACGTTAAAGACAACGGCAACGGTACCCACACTGTAACCATCAAAGACGGTAACGGTAACACTACTACTACCATCGTTAAAGACGGTGCAACTGGTGCTGATGGTAAGAATGCTGAAGCCGAAGTTAAAGACAACGGCAACGGTACTCACACTGTAACCATCAAAGACGGTAACGGTAATACCACTACTACCATCGTTAAAGACGGTGCAACTGGTGCTAAAGGTGATACCGGTGCAGACGGTAAGAATGCTAAAGC
>NZ_JBQCUZ010000032.1:0-486 GCF_051962755.1 Neisseria sp. P0008.S004 | reverse complement strand
CGTCCTGCAGCCGATGCTCTTTCAGATGTTGCCGGTTTTCCTCACTGTCATAGCCTTTGTCGGCATAGACGGTCGTACCTTTGGGCAGTCCTTCCAACAAAGGCGACAGGTGTTTGCACTCATGGGCATTGGCGGGAGTGATGTGCAGTTTCTCGATATAGCCTTCCGCATCGGTACGGGTATGTTGTTTGTAACCGAGTTTGTAGAGGCCGTTTTTCTTTATCCAACGGGCATCGCTGTCTTTACTCGGTGTGGTTTGGCTGCTGACTTGTCCTTCTTCATCAACTTCTATGGCCTGGCGCTGTTTGCTGCCGGCGGTCTGAATAATGGTGGCGTCAACGACGGCGGCGGATGCTTTCTCTACTTTTAGGCCTTTTTCAGTCAGTTGGCGGTTAATCAGTTCCAGCAGTTCGGACAGGGTGTTGTCTTGCGCCAGCCAGTTGCGGTAGCGGCATAAGGTGCTGTAATCGGGGATGCTCAACTCGT
>NZ_JBQCUZ010000031.1:0-610 GCF_051962755.1 Neisseria sp. P0008.S004 | reverse complement strand
ACCGCCGGCAGCAAACAGCGTCAGGCTATAGAAGTTGATGAGGAAGGACAAGTCAGCGGCCAAACCACACCGAGTAAAGACAGCAATGCCCGATGGATCAAGAAAAACGGCCTCTACAAACTCGGGTACAAACAACATACCCGTACCGATGAGGAAGGCTATATCGGGAAACTGCACATCACCCCCGCCAATGCCCATGAGTGCAAACACCTGTCGCCTTTGCTGGAAGGGTTACCCAAAGGTACGACCGTCTATGCCGATAAAGGCTACGACAGTAAGGAAAACCGGCAACATCTGAAAGAGCATCAGTTGTTAGACGGCATTATGCGCAAAGCCCACCGCAACCATCCGCTGACGGAAGTGCAAACCAAACGCAACCGATATTTGTCGAAGACCCGTTATGTGGTCGAACAGAGCTTCGGTACGCTGCACCGTAAATTCCGCTACACCCGGGCAGCCTATTTTGGTCTGCTCAAAGTGAGTGCACAAAGCCATCTGAAGGCGATGTGTTTGAACCTATTGAAAGCGGCTAACAGGCTAAGTGTGCCTGTTTGTGCCTAAAAGGCGGCCCGGATGCCTGATTATCAGGTATCCGGGGAGGATTAAGGGG
>NZ_JBQCUZ010000030.1:0-622 GCF_051962755.1 Neisseria sp. P0008.S004 | reverse complement strand
GGGTATACGGATTTAATGGTTGATGGGGCACCTTCACCCCATCAATCTGATACCACCCTCAGATGGTTGATAGATCGACTCCGTAGTTGAGTTCCTCTGCGAAGTCCGGCAGTCCGTAACCGATGGTTTTCTTGTAGAAAGGAGAGACCTTCGCAGTCGGTGCCTTCTTCTTGTGCTTCGTGGTGTAGAGCATTCGTGCCCGC
Source organism: Neisseria sp. P0008.S004 (assembly GCF_051962755.1). NCBI lineage: Bacteria > Pseudomonadati > Pseudomonadota > Betaproteobacteria > Neisseriales > Neisseriaceae > Neisseria > Neisseria sp. P0008.S004. The sequence goes on along the minus strand of NZ_JBQCUZ010000030.1, from coordinate 419 downwards.
ATCACCTCGAAGGAGTAACCGCGCCCTTCACGGTTCTTGTCCTTGGCCAGTCGGTTGATGGACTCCGTGTAAGCGTTGGTGACGGGCATGTCCATCTCGAAGTAGGTCATGGTCTCTTCACGCCAGTTTCCCACTGCCCTGACCAGATCGCTCCAGACTTCCTTTTGGCCCTTCGGGATGGTGGCTATCCACTCGTCCAGGGCGGCTTCTGCCTGGAGCCGTGTGGTGGCGTCCCAGATGCCGTAGAAGCGCTCCTTGTGCTCGTAGGCGGCCAGCAGTTGCGGGAACGCGCCTGTCCAGGTCTCCATGATGAGGCGCTCCCGGTCTGAGACTTCGTGAGCGCGTTTCAGCAGGATTTTCCGGTCTCCCTTGAGAGTCCGGCTCTGGGACGGTTTCAGCTCCTTTCTGAGGCCCTTGCG
>NZ_JBQCUZ010000029.1:0-647 GCF_051962755.1 Neisseria sp. P0008.S004 | reverse complement strand
AAAGGCGAAAAAGGCGACAAAGGTGACCAAGGTGAAGCCGGCGCTAAAGGCGAAAAAGGCGACAAAGGTGACCAAGGCGAAGCCGGCGCTAAAGGCGAAAAAGGCGACAAAGGTGACCAAGGTGAAGCCGGCGCCAAAGGCGAAAAAGGCGACAAAGGTGACCAAGGTGAAGCCGGTGCTAAAGGCGAAAAAGGCGACAAAGGTGACCAAGGCGAAGCCGGCGCTAAAGGCGACAAAGGTGACCAAGGTGAAGCCGGCGCTAAAGGCGAAAAAGGCGACAAAGGTGACCAAGGTGAAGCCGGCGCTAAAGGCGAAAAAGGCGACAAAGGTGATACTGGTGAAAAAGGCAGCAGCGTCACTGGCGAAGTTGTAAATAACAATGACGGTACTCATACCATCACTATTACTAATGAAAGTGATGGCTCAGTCACTACTACCATCGTTAAAGACGGTGTAGACGGTAAGAATGCTAAAGCTGACGTCAAAGACAACGGCGACGGCACTCACACTGTAACCATCACTGATGGCGAAGGTAATACCACTACTACTATCGTTAAAGACGGTAAGAATGCTGAAGCCGAAGTTAAAGACAACGGCAACGGTACTCATACTGTAACCATCAAAGACGGTAACGGTAATACCACTAC
>NZ_JBQCUZ010000028.1:0-648 GCF_051962755.1 Neisseria sp. P0008.S004 | reverse complement strand
AGCAACAACTACGCATTGGGCGACACCATCAATGTCAAAGGCGACAGCAACATCATCAGCGAAACCGTAGCCGGTGGTGCACAGCTGAAACTGGCCAAAGACATCATCGTTGACAGCGTGACCGCAGGCGACAGCAAACTGAATTCAGACGGCCTCACCATTACCGGTGGCCCGAGTGTGACCAAGTCAGGCATCCATGCCGCCGGCAACAAAATCACCAACGTAGCCGCCGGTACCGATGACACCGACGCCGTCAACTACAGCCAGCTGAAACAGCAAAGCGCCGCCGCCCGTACCGAAGTACGTGCCGGTACCAACATCAAAGACGTGGTGAAAACGACCGGAGCCAACGGCCAAGACGTTTACACCGTCAACGCCAAAGGCACGACAGCGAGCGCCGGTTCGAGCAAAGTGACCGTCACTGCTTCAGCAGCAGACGCGAACAATGTGACCAACTACAGCATCGACTTGGCTGACGGCACCAAAGCCGAAATCCAAAAAGGCGTAGACGCCAAAACTACCGTTGACAACAAAGGCCTGACCTTCAATGGCGACAGCGGCAGCACCAATGTCGAAAAACTCGGCTCCACCGTGACCGTTGCCGGCGACGACAACATCACCACCGAAGCCCAAGACGATAAAGTGACC
>NZ_JBQCUZ010000027.1:0-937 GCF_051962755.1 Neisseria sp. P0008.S004 | reverse complement strand
CCCTGCCTGTTGCAGCTATGGCTGACGTAACTCTGTACGGTCAAATTAAAGCTGGCGTAGAAATTTCTAAAGTAAAAGAGGGTAAGACTTCTTCTAAAACTGCTACTGAGATTGCTGACTTCGGCTCTCGCATCGGTTTCAAAGGCCACGAACACTTGGGTAGCAACCTGAATGCTATCTGGCAAGTTGAACAAAAAACTTCTATCGCCGGTGGTGACTCTGGTTTCGCTAACCGTGAATCTTTCTTGGGCTTGGAAGGCGGTTTCGGTAAAGTTCGTGCCGGTAACTTGAATACTGCTCTGAACGACAGCAGCGATAGCTTCGACCCTTGGGAATCTAGTGATGCTAACGCAGACGCTCTGCAATTGGGTAAAATCAAACGTGTAGATTCTCGTAAAGTATCTGTACGTTACGATACCCCTGTATTTGGTGGTTTCAGCGCAAGCGTACAATACCAACCACGTGACAATGCTAACCCTAGCGACAAATATACTCACACTGTGAAAAGCCGCGAGTCTTACGACTTGGGTCTGAACTACGAAAACTCTGGCTTCTTCGGTCGCTATGCTGGTTCTTATGCTAAACGTGCTGACTTGACTGCTGATTACTTGAAAGTATTCAACCGCAACAATAATTTGGCTGCTGGTACTTACAAAGATCACCAAGCTCACCGTCTGACTGCTGGTTACGATGCTAACAACCTGATGGTTGCTGTTGTAGGTCAATACGAAGGCTTCAAAGCTGACGTAGCTGGTGCTAAGAAAAACGAACGTACTGAAGTTGGTGCAACTGCTGCTTACCGCTTCGGCAACGTAACTCCTCGTGTTTCTTACGCTCACGGCTTCAAAGCTAAAGAAGAAGGCGTGAAACAAGAGAACAGCGCTTACAACCAAGTTATCGTTGGTGCTGACTACGACTTCTCTAAACGCACTTCTGC
>NZ_JBQCUZ010000026.1:0-1104 GCF_051962755.1 Neisseria sp. P0008.S004 | reverse complement strand
GCCGCAGCCGCAGCACGCAGGTGCAGGATGGCAGCAGCGCCGAAGCCGTCGGCAGCTCGCTGACGGCCGGCCGCCATCTCAGCATCCGTGCCACCGAAGGCAACATCGAAGCCAAAGGCACACAAATCTCCGCCGAAGGCGATGCCCTGCTGTATGCCCGCGACGACATCCGACTGCTGGCCGCGGCCGACAGCCGCCGGCAAACCGGCAGCAGCAAGCGTAGCGGTTTCTCCATCGACAACCGCGACCATATCACCCCCTTCGGCACCTTTAACGATCAGGGGCAGGCTGCGGGTGAGATCGGCAGCATCAGCGGCAGCACCCTGTCCGTGGGCGGTAAAACCCGTCTGCTTGCCGAAAAAGGCAATATCGCCGTCAGCGGCAGCAGTCTGGTCTCCCAAGACGACCTGCTGCTTAAAGCCGGCGGTGACATCGACATCCGCGCCGCCGAACACCGCCAAAGCCAGAGCGAGCGCCAAGTTTCTTCCGGCATCGGCAGTGCCGTTATTTCCGACACCGAGCACTTTAGCGGCTGGATGAAAAACCGCCGCGAGAACGAGGGCGAAGAAACCCGGCAGGCCGCCAGCCAAATCGGCAGCCTGAAAGGCAGCGTACGGATAGATGCCGGCGGTGCCTACCGCCAAACCGGCAGTGATGTTGCCGCCGCCCGCGACATCGACATTGCCGCCCAAAGCGTCGATATCCGCACCGCCGACAACCACGGCCGCAGCCGCCAGAGCGAGCGCGACCTTAAAATCGGCACCTTCGCCAAAATCTCCTCACCGCTGATCGATCTGGTCAACGCTGCCGAAGGTGCTGCCAAAAGCAAAGCCGACGACCGCACCCGCGCCCTGCAGGGTCTAGCCGCCGGCGCCCAAGCCTACCAACTGGCCGATTCCGTCGGCAAAGTGGCCGACGCCGTCAAAAACCAAACCGGACAGCAAGGCGCCGTCCTCTTGTCCGTCGAAGCCGGCTTCGGCTTTAAAACCGCTAGCAAAGAACAAAACCAAAACTACCGCCAAAGCCAGCAAAGCAGCCTGAAAGCCGGCGGCGACATCAATATCCGCAGCCGCGAGGGCGACATTACCGTCCAAGGCAGCAACA
>NZ_JBQCUZ010000025.1:0-2214 GCF_051962755.1 Neisseria sp. P0008.S004 | reverse complement strand
AATTCTGTCGGTAGGCCATCTGAAAATAAAAAGCTTTCGATGAAGCTACAAGGCTGTGCAAACTACCTTGTATTCAAGCGTTATCTGACTGTAGATGAAGTTCGATTACACGCGGCAAATTTCTGCAAGAAGCATTTGCTTTGCCCATTTTGCGCCATGCGCAGGGGGGCGAAGTACCTTCAAGTTTACAAGCAACGGCTGGACATTGTTTTACATGAAAATCCAAAACTCCGCGCGTTCATGGTAACGCTTACTGTGAAAGATGGCGAAAATCTTTTAGAGCGGTTCACGCATTTGCGTAAGGCTCTCAAGAAGTATCAGGAACAACGCCGAAATGCTTTGAAAGGTCAACGGCAGGTCGAATACGCAAAGGCGCTGGGCGGTGTTATGAGTATTGAAATAAAGCGCGGTAAAAATTCGGGTCTTTGGCATCCACACGTTCACATGATTTGGCTGTGTGAAAATGTTCCAATCGCTTCGCAACTGTCGAAAGAGTGGTTAGAACTGACAGGAGATTCTTATATCGTAGACGTTAGAGAATTTTACGGTGATAGCGTTGTAGATGGCTTCCTCGAAGTGTTCAAGTACGCCCTGAAGTTCTCCGACATGGAGCTTTCTGACAACTGGGAAGCTTTCCAAACTCTGAAAGCAAAAAGACTGGTCGATAATTTCGGCCTTTTTCGGGGTGTACAAGTACCTGATGATTTAACTGATGATGACATTGACGATGAATATATTCTGCTCTTATATCGCTTCATAAGGGGGTCGGGTTTTAATTTTGTAGGGCAAGGAAATAAAGCGGAAATAATGGAAATTTTAGATGTTTCGTAGAAACGAGTAAGCGTGCATGGAGATGAAAATGCAAAAAATCGAAGGTCTGTATGTTTTGCCGATTGCAAATGGTGGCGCTGTGAATTTAGTGGTTGGCTCGAAAACTTTTAGATTAGCTGAATTTGATGATTTTGAGAAAGCAGTGAGTTTTGCCCTTAGTATTTCGGAAAGAAACCCGGGAACGCTGGTTTTTATATCCGAATAGTTTCAGTAACAGATAACCCGTCAAGGCCGACGGGTTTTTTTTTGGATCGCTTTTGCCAAAAAAAAATTTGTCGCTCGCCTTGGCCTTGACGGCTAGCGGAAAAAATACGCTAGGGCAAAGGGGTGGGGGTGTTTTTTCCCCGCCCCTCTGCCACATGGCGAATGCGGGGTTTGGGGCGGCGCCCCATAAACTTTGACGTATTGTGCCTTTGTGATAATATGGATGTGTTTTTAAAATATTCTGGATTGTGTTATGAGCGAAATTTTGGAATCCTTAAGAAATCAGGGCGAATATGTTGATGAACACTTGTACCCTCTTTCCTGCAAGTTGAAACGTAATCAGCAGGCAGCAGTTGAAGCCGTGATTAAGCTGGCAGGGAATAAAACCAATGCTGTTCGGCTGTTGATTGATTTGGGCTGGGAAGCTCTGGAAAACGATGGCGTTTTTGATGAAGTTATACAAGCTAAATCAGATATCGAAGAATGCTTATTTTTGAATGAGGAGAACTTGTAATGTTTATTTTAAGCGGTACACTGATTAACATTTTTGAAACGCCGAAAGGCAAGGACAAAGACGGCCAAGAATATGGCGGAGATTTTAAATTGCAAATCCTGCATGAAAACACGCTCAGAAACGGCGAAAAACGCGCTGATTTGGTCGAATTGACCGTTAGTGATACCTCACCCTACAAGGAGAAGCTGAATGCCCCTGTGAGCGTTCCTGTGGCTGTTTCTGTATGGCAAGGTAAGTTGAGCGTAAAAGCTGCGTTGTGATTGGCGCGGTGGCGTGGGCGTTGGTGCGAACCTCGCCGGCGCTGACGCGCTAATCATGGCGCAGAATGCGCTCTCTATACTTGATAAATAGAACTAAAGCGGTTATGCCCCGACTGGCGTGGGTTTCCGCGTACCCTAATTAATAAAAAAATAGGAAAATTTGAATATGAACGGGCAAGAAAAAAGCCCAGTTTCGGCGGTCTTGGCGGATAGCGAAACTGGACTCGGATTTGAGAGCTTGCAAATGAGATTGCAACGGTATGGCGCAGGAAAAATGCGCGCTCTTGATATGGCAAAGTATATCATGGAATTTTATGATATCAAGCAAAATTCTGTCGGTAGGCCATCTGAAAATAAAAAGCTTTCGATGAAGCTACAAGGCTGTGCAAACTACCTTGTATTCAA
>NZ_JBQCUZ010000024.1:0-2749 GCF_051962755.1 Neisseria sp. P0008.S004 | reverse complement strand
ACTCTCTCTAGGGCATCGTTGGCCATGCGCACCACATGGAACTTATCGACCACGATACGGGCCTGGGGCAGTACAGCCTTGACCGCTGCCCGGTAGGGGTTCCACATGTCCATGCTGACGATCTCGACCTTCTGCCGGTCTTTCAGCTTCATCAGGTAGTTGGTCACCACGTCCTGGCGGCGGGTGGCCAGCAGGTCGAGCAGGGTTCGCTCCTCAATGTTGGTCAGAATGCAGCGGTAGCGCTTGTTCAGGTATAGCTCGTCAATGCCCAGGATGCGGGGCGTCTCGAAGCGGTGCCAGCGCCCCAAGAACTCGGCGCGGGCGTTGAAGATGTCGCGCACCGTCTTCTCGTCCAGGCCGGTCTGTGCCGCCACAAAGGTGTAGGGGTGGTTGAAGGATTCCTTCTCCACGTACTCATGCAGCCGCAGTGTCATACGGAATCCGTCCACCATCTCCGGTAGCTGGGGCCTGAATGTTGTCTTGCAGGCCCGGCAGGTGTATCGGCGGCGGACCACCCAGAGAGTGACCCGCTTGCCGTGGATGGGCAGATCACGATAGGGAACGTCACGCTTGCCGAACCGTACGAACTCACCCTGCACGCCGCATTCCTCGCAGGCGATGGGATCGGGCACGTCCACCTGGAAGTGCATTTCGTCGTCGGTTGATTTGCAGCCCAGTACTTGGTATTGCGGCAGGTGAAGGATGTTGTCGGGAAGTTCGGTCATGGTGTTGTATAGGCGTAGGTGTCAGTCAGATCCATCCGACTCGGCATTGGTGTTTGCTTTTTTACCCAACAAGCTGCTGGAAACGAAAAGTAAGGCACCGAGGACAATTGCAATATCAGCCAGGTTGAAGGCCGGCCAATGCCAGTCTCGCCAATAGAAATCAAAGGAATCCACAACATAGCCGCGAAAGACCCGGTCAATCAGGTTGCCCATGGCGCCACCGAGGATAAGACTGTAAGCGATGGCTTCTCCTTTATGACGATTTTCAAGGATCAGCTTGATCAGAAAAATCGAGACCACTACCGCGATTCCGATAAAAAAGTAGCGCTGCCAGCCTCCACCATTCGCAAAAAGACTGAATGCGGCACCGGTGTTCCATAGGTGCACCCAGTTAAAGAACGGGGTCACCGAAACATACTCGCCATAGGCCATTGATTGCTGCACCAGCCACTTTACAGCCTGATCAGACGCTGCCAGCAGGCCCGATATGGACAATAGGGCATACGGCGAGAGCTTTTTGCCAATAATGAGCATTATTTAACCCTTCAACGCCAAAATGCGTCTGGCACCGTTAAGTACAATCACCCCCGTGATGGTGCCGATAATCAGATCTGGATAATTGGAACCGGTCCACGCGACCAGGGCGCCGGCGGTGATGCCCCCCAGGTTGATCACCACGTCGTTGGCCGAGAATATCAAGCTTGCCTTCATGTGCGCCCCGCCTTCCCGATGTTTGGATATGAGCAGCAGACAACTGGTATTGGCAATCAATGCGACGAATGCGATAGCCATCATCACCAGAGATTCAGGCTCACTACCGAATACAAAGCGTCTCACCACCTCTACGAGCACGCCCACAGCCAAGATCAGTTGCAGTACACCAGCAAGATGCGCGGCACGTACCTGCATTTTCACGCTATGTCCAACCGCATAAAGGGCAAGCCCGTACACCGCCGCATCGGAAAAATTGTCCAGGGATTCTCCAATCAGGCCGGTGGACTGGGCGATCAGACCGGCAGTCATTTCCACTACGAACAGAAGTGCATTGATGCCGAGCAACCAGCGCAGGGTCCAGGATTCTTGCTTAGCAGAAGCTGCCGAAAACTCGGCGGCCTTGATGGTCTCTGGATTTGCAGCGACGGTTTCCTGAAGCGAGGCGCCTAGCCCCAAGGTCTTCAGTTTCGAGGTGACGGGCTCGATCTCGCCGTCATGCACGACCTTCAGCCGGCGGTTCGACAAGTCGAAGGACAGCGCCCGAATCTCCTCAAAGCCGTTCAGGGCTAGGCGAATCATTCGTTCTTCTGATGGACAGTCCATCTTCGGCACTGCATAAACACTGACCCATCTCCCTGTCGCCTCGGAGGAGGCCTGTATATCGGTATCCGCTGCGGACGTTGCATCACCGCCACAGGCGCCACCACAGGATTTGCTCATAATATGACTCCACTTGAACAATGTTGTGGTACCATTTTAAACTATAAAGCTACTATAAGGTCAATAGAGTAAAGAATCCGTTGGGGAGGAGGCTGATGCGCATTGGTCAGTTGGCGCAGTTGGTAGGGGTCGAAACACAGACGATCCGCTTCTATGAACAGCAGGGCTTATTGCCGCCGCCTGATCGGCAGGACAACGGTTACCGTGTCTATACCGAGAAGCATGGTGAGGGGCTGGCCTTCATCCGTCGCTGCAGAATCCTGGGCCTGTCACTGGCTGAGATTCACGAACTACAGAGCTATCAGGACGACCCTCATCAGCCTTGTACCGCCGTCAACGCCTTGCTCGATGATCACATCTCTCATGTGCGGTCGCAGATAACCGCTCTGCAAGCGCTTGAGAAACAACTCGTTTCACTGAGAGCGAGTTGCAACGATGACCGGGAAGTTGAGGCGTGTGGGGTTCTTGCTGGAATTAGCGAAGGAAACATGCACCAGCAGTAGGTGAAGCATCAACCAGATAATCCGATGAGATGCTAGTCTGTCTCACTCTCATGCAAAGGTAAGATCAACCATTTAATCCGCTTACCC
>NZ_JBQCUZ010000023.1:0-2898 GCF_051962755.1 Neisseria sp. P0008.S004 | reverse complement strand
CGCTGCCGTTGCCGCCGAACGCGCAGCCGAGTATCTGGCCAAACAATACGACGACGGCAAGACCGCCATCGACCCGACAACGGGGAAATTCAATCCCAACCTTCTGCCCGAGCACATTAAGGAAGAGATCAAAGCGCAGACCGGGGCGATTGCTTCGGTGGTGGGTGCGGCCGGAGGCCGTCTGAAAGGGGGAAGCGGCACAAACAACGGCAGCGGCAGTGCCCTGTTCAATGCACAGGTAGGGGGTGTGCTTGGGCAGAATGCGGTGGAGAATAATCTGCTTAACAACGAAGACAGAAAAAAATACGATCTTTTAACAGAGAAAATTCTCAACCATACAGCAAGTAATAAGGAAAAGGCCGAATTTGAGCGGCTGGCTGCTAAAGACCAAGTAAGCAATGAGTTATATAGAAAATATTATTCAGACCTTCATCGAAAAGATGGAAAAAAAGACCTGACAACCCAAGAAGCAGCTAGTTTGCGATCCTATCTAGACATCATCTATGATGATCAGAAAATTCTTGATAGAAAAATTAAGAATGATCTCTATCAAGGTAAAGAAATCTTGAGAAATGGAGAACCTTATTATCCGTTTTGGCTAGCCAAAAGAGATAGAAAAGTCAGAGAACATTGGAATAACTCTTGGAAAGAAATCCAGGATGCCCGAGGAAAGTATAAAACCGGTTTGGCTGCTGTTAAGCATTTCTTTTTATCGGAAGGTCGTCCGATAGGGAAATACGAGAAAGCTTGGAATATCCTTGAAAGGGATAAAGCTTATGCCGATAGTTTTGAAGGCAGAGCAGCAGCCTCCACCGCACAAGGCATTGCTTTAGGTTTGGAATTTACCACTCGAGGACGTTATCTGATGATGGCTATTGGTGGAGCACAAGCCAGTTACGGAACTTATCAAATCACACAGGGAAACCTTGAGCACGGGAAAGCCAATTTCTTTTTAGGTGCCGGAACAATGTTGGGTAGTGTCAGTCTTGGTGGGGCTTCGGTTAAGAAATCTCCGTTGGCAATCCGCGGACCGATTCCGGCCGGATATAACCGACCGCTGACCAGCTTGGATGTTAATGCTGGGCGTATGGCTAATCAATTTTCAACTGCACATCAGAAAGTTACGGATTTAAATATCTTATTTGCCAAACCAAGTAAAACCGTTTCTAATTCAAAAGTAGGTATCCAATGGAATAATGGTATTGGAAAGCAAGGTATGCCATGGGAGAATTATGTTGGTAAAAACCTTCCCTCGGATGCTCGACTACCAAAGAATTTTAAAACTTTTGATTATTATGACTCCCGTGATGGCTTAGCCATTAGTGCTAAGACATTGGATACACAAACAGCATCAAGGATGCTCAAACCAAGACAAATTTATAGTACTTTAAAAAATTATATTGACAAAGCTGCCAATTTTAAAATCTATTCTCTTTCTGGTGTTGAGTTAAATGCTAATACAATTAGGCGGAGAGAGATACATTTAGCTATTCCAGCCCAAACCACTAAAGAGCAATGGCAGCAAATCAACAAAGCGATAGAATACGGAAAGACCCATAATGTTAATGTTAAAGTAACGGAGATTAAATAATGGAAGACAAGTTAGAAAATCAATATTTTGCAAGTTTATATGCAAATGAAAAAGCGTTCATTGTGCAAACAAAATCCGGATTTAGGTTGTTAATGTTGGACACCTTATTCCCACCTCATATTTTGCCTCCAAATGTCGATGACAATCTGCTTGGGCAAGCTATTTCTCAGGCATTAAAAAATAGTCGAACTTTTAAATATGGAAGTGAAGAATGTAAAAATTTTTTCGATCCGGTACAAAGAGTTCAACGCTATAACCAATGGGTTGATCATATACGAGAAACACTGGGGTATAAAACCAAATCAGCTCTTTTTAGAAGGATGATGATGTGCGGCATTACCATGAATAGCAAAGAAATCATAATTTTCCCCAACAAACATATCAGATCAGATGCGTGGGAAGGTATTGATGAAAAAGACATAATCATGCCTGCCGACAGTAACTATGTGGAAATTGGACAAGGAGCAAAACAAGCTCTAAGTTATTGTAAGTAGGTATATACGTAGTGCATAGGCTTGTTCCCACAACATACTTTTAGTGGCCGACGCCGTCAAAAACCAAACCGGACAGCAGGGCGCCGTCCTCTTGTCCGTTGAAGCCGGTTTCGGCTTTAAAACCGCCGGCAAAGAGCAAAACCAACACTACCGCCAAAGCCGGCAAAGCAGCCTGAAAGCCGGCGGCGACATCAATATCCGCAGCCGCGAGGGCGACATTACCGTCCAAGGCAGCAACATTACTGCGGACGACACCATCCGCCTCGATTCCGCGCGCGACATCCTGCTGCAGTCGGCCCAAGACAGCCAACATCAGGACGGCAAAAACCGCAATGCCGGCGTACAAGTCGGCGTCGGGGTTTCCGTCGGTGCGCAAACCGGCGTCTATATCTATGCCGAAGCCGCCTACGGCAAAGGCAAAAACCGCACCGACAGCCAAACCCATCAAAACACCCTGCTGCAATCGGACAAACTGCAGCTCAGCAGCAAGGGCAATACCGTGCTGAACGGTGCCCAAGCCCATGCAAAACGCATCGACGCTGAAGTCGGCGGCACACTGCACATCGAAAGCCCACAGGACACTGTCGAACAGGAAAGCAAACAAAGCGGCGGCGGCATCCGTGCCCAAGTTGCCCTTGGTACCGCATGGAACGTATCCGGCAACTACAACCAAAGCAAAGCCAGCGGCTACAGCCGCAGCGTCGGCAGCCAGAGCGGTCTCTTTGCCGGCGAAGGCGGTTATCACATCACCGCCGACAGCGTCCGGCTTAAAGGCGGCGCCATCGCTTCTGCCGCAGACAAAGACCACAACGA
>NZ_JBQCUZ010000022.1:0-2978 GCF_051962755.1 Neisseria sp. P0008.S004 | reverse complement strand
GGCCACTTTATGCTCGGTGCCGCCTTGGCCTACGCCAACGGCGCCGACCCGCTTGCCGGCGGCAGCGCTGCCGTTGCTGCCGAACGCGCAGCCGAATACCTGACCAAACAATACGACGACGGCAAGACCGCGATTGACCCGATAAGCGGAAAATTCAATCCCAACCTTCTGCCCGAGCACATTAAAGAAGAGATCAAAGCGCAGACCGGGGCGCTTGCTTCGGTGGTGGGTGCGGCCGGAGGCAGTCTGAACGGCACGAACAGCAGCAACGGAGCGTTGTTTGATGCGCAAGTTGCCGGGACGGTCGGACAGAATGCGGTGGAGAATAACTATCTGAGCAAAGAAGAAACCATCGAGTTTGAAAGAAGATTGGAACAATGCGCGATAGGCGATAAAAAATGTCTGGATGAAACATTTGCAGACGCCCGTATGCGCAGCGCAAAAAACCGCAATGATTTGATACTGCAATGCCAACGCGGAGGCGACCAAGATCCTGCGTGCGCCGCGAAAAAAGTTGAAATACGTGAAGGCTTGCAATATGTCACCAGTGAAGAATATGCGCCGCTTTATGCAAGCAGGCAGTATCCACCCAGAAGAAAATGGGCTCAACTTGAGCCTGTTACACAAACCGATTCTATTTCACCTAACCAAGCAGGAGACGATGCAAAAAACTTACCGGTCGTTACCGTTCTCCCCGATTGGATCGGCAAAGAAGGTTACAGCAGCCGGCACTTTATCATTTGGGAAAATATGACCGATATTGCCTATTTGGAGAGTGACCGTCAAAAAGCTGCCGATATCACCCATTATCTCGACGGCATTTCATTTAACCACACCAATCAGCGTAAGAGCCTGTTACGTCCGTCCGATTTTTGGTACACCCTTCGTGGCGCTTTCTCAGTAGGAAAATCGCCCCGTCTCGGCAATCTCCCCCAGCAGGTAGCTGATGGCCAACAGCCGGACAAACCATTTACTGAGCGGGCAGTTGAGAAAGTCTTCAGTGCCCCATTTGACATACGCGTTGCCGATCGTATCTTGATTGATACCGGAGAAGGCATTATCGGTCTCGGTGAAGGATTATGGAACGGAGGGAAGTACGTCATTCAAAATCCGGATCGGGTCTGGAATAAGCTGGAACAGTTGGCTACCAACCAAGAGGAGCGGGATAAAGTAATCGATTCTGCCGGTACAGCCATCCGGCACGAATGGAGCCTGTTCAAACGGCATAGCAGCAATTTCGGACATGCTGTTGCCAATGGCAATTTGGGTGATGCGGTCGATGACATGGAAACGGCTACAGCCAATGTAGGCGGTTTTATCGTTCCCGGAAAAGCTGCAAAACACGGTGGAGAAATCATCAGTAAAGGGGTTCGCTATGTAGGCGGGAATTTGGTTGGCGAAAGCGGGAGGTTTGCGCGAAAAGTCGCAGACAACGGGAAGCAAGAGCTTCAAAAAATAAAGGAAGGCTTTGACAATTTCTGCCATGGTGCGCAATGCGGACTGGCCACACCGGAGGGTATCGGATTGCCGCACAGAGTGCAGCCTGAAAGCCCGTCTCTTCCAATGGAAAGCCGTGCGCACGGCAAGGGCGGCACCAAATCCGGCGCAACCGGCAAAGGCAGCACATCAGCCAAAGGAAGCGGGCAGCCCGAATCTTCGCCACCCAAAGGCGGCACGGCGGGAGAGAAGTTTGACAAAGCGGTAGGCAATGTTGCGGAGAAAGTCGGACAAGGGAATGCGGTATATGATCAGACCTTTGGCAAGCAGGGCGGAATCGGGCGTCTGGAAGAAAATGTGCACAACAAACAGCCTCCCGCCCGCAATAACCGCTTGAACACGAATAACTCGAAACTTCAGAATAGCACCCAAACTATTTCGTCTGATACAATTATCAAAGACGGATCGCATTTTGATCAGAAAGGAAAACTAAAACCAAATGTAACATATCAAGCCGGAGAGTTTGAATATATATACCAAACTGATCATCTTGGGCGGTTAAAAACATGGGAAGCACAAGAGCTTCAGTTAACCAAACGTTCCGACAGGCTTCATCATAACCCTAATACTCCGGGAAAACTCAGTGGTGATCATGCTGGTCATTTGGCGGGAGATAGATTTGGCGGGTCTCCAAAGTTGGATAATCTGGTATCCCAGCTTAGCGGAGTTAATTTAAGCAATTATAAAATTCTAGAAAATGAATGGGCAAATGCATTAATGGAAAAGAAACGCGTAACGGTAAATGTTGATATACAATACAAGGGAAATAGTTTAAGGCCAGATCATTTTGTTATTCAATATGAAATTGATGGCATTAAAAAAGTTGAAAAGATTTACAACACAGGAAAGTAAAAATGAAATTTGAAGATAAGATATCAGAAATACAAGAACGTATGCTTAGCTTGGCACTTGAATTTTCAGGAGAGGGGGTTACCGCTGTCTATATATATGGTGCAAGGGAAAGAAACGTATTGTCTTTTGATGCTTTTTTTAAAGTGGGTAATAAAATTATGAGAAAGGAGTCTTTTAATACAAAAGAGATTCAATGGCAGTTTCTTAATCTTGGAATGGAAGATTATTCGGAACTATGCTCTGTCTTTGCCGAGAATCATCAGGAAATTCCAACTCAGTTGAAACTCATATATGACAATGTAAATCAGAAAGCATCCGCTAATTATTCATATGAAAAATTTTTCTCGCATAGAGATGATTTAACACCGGGTAATATTTTTGAACAATGGTTTAAAGAAGAAAAGCAAAAAACAGAAAACCCGTATGGCTAATCATGATTCCATAATGCAGATTAAAGGCAGCCCGAAACCCCATTCAGGCTGTCGTTTGCATTTGGGCACGCTGGCTTTCAGCCTGCTGCTCGGTTTCGGTTCGGCTCTGATTGTGCCCGCCGCCGCAGCCGCAGCACGCAGGTGCAGGATGGCAGCAGCGCCGAAGCCGTCGGCAGCTCGCTGACGGCCGGCCGCCAT
>NZ_JBQCUZ010000021.1:0-4750 GCF_051962755.1 Neisseria sp. P0008.S004 | reverse complement strand
TGATTATAGATTGGATTCTTAATAGATTTGATAGCTTCTGATTTAAAAAAAAGTTTCTGGATGACTTGTATTTCAAGTCTTCCGATTTGATATACAGGAACCTAATTCCTGTGTATCATTTTCACACCTTTTTTGTTGAACCCAGTTTTTGAGGGGGAGACGGAACAGATGGATGCCGTCACGAAAATTACGGTCAAATTTGGACAAAAAAATCCTTTCAGAAAAAAAAGCGCAAAAAACGCAGACAAATAATATAGCGGAGTAGGACATGACTAAAACCCAATATCCTGATTATTTTGTTTTCACAAACCGATCGTCCATGATGCAACGCATACAGGATGCCGTAGAGAACGGTTATTTATACTTTGTACAGGGAACTGTTAAGCATGAAAAAGCTGTTTGTGTATTGGATAAGCTGATAGAACGGTACAAAACCAATCAAACACCAACTCAAAGGCTCAGAGCCTATGAAAAAGGCGAAAGCCTCGTTCAACTTTTTGCATATATCAGCCCAACAGAACCGGAGAAAGGGCTGGATTTTTATCTGCTTCACCGTCCTGCCCAGGGACAGAAATGTCCGACAATATCCTCAGAACCGTGGAAAACAGCCACAAATAGACAAACACGGATTGAATCAAGAGGCTATGAGCTGGTAAGAGTGCCAAACGAGAGAACACATAAAAGCAGTAAAACGCCTTTGAAGCCATATCGATGGACTTGGCGTTATAACGCTGAAAGACTGGAACAGTTTGAGCAAAAATTAAAACGTTGCGCGCTTAGAAATTCAGAGGAAGAGTATCGTTCCCTTTTCGATACCCTGAAAAAGACGCTTGGTTTTTCAGGAAGCAGGGAACAAGCAAAGACTATGCTGATACGGTTAGAGATGAATTGGAGAAGGATCAGCAGTCAAGAACCGCCAATTTGCTTTGATGGAAAGTTACCGACAGCTAGAAGAATGAAGAATATCGGCGTAATGCTTGCCGAATTACCATCTTGAAACATTAATTTCTAAATATTTGCCACCATCTGCGACGTGGTTTGATCGATTTAGTCTCTTCTGTTGAGGCTTTGTTTTCCAGTAAAAGCATTGCTTGTTTCAGGCTACCTAAATGGTCTTTCAGTGCTGCATTTTCAGCTTCCAACGCCGCTAAACGGACGCGCATATCTGCGACATCCTGCGACATTGTCTCATTTTTACCTGCGACATCCTGCGACATTGTCGCACTTCCAACTGCGACATTTGTCACAGGTAAAAATGCGCCATATACCCTTAGAAGCTCCGAAGTATCTAGCTTTTGGCCATTGTCGCACTTGCTCAATTTGCCTGCGACAATGTCGCGCTGAAGGGTGCGACGGCTTTTACCAACCAGTCGCGCAGCTTCACTAATGGATACGAGTGCCATTTTTACTCCAACGCATTCAGAGTTTTATTTCTAGGTATGGGAGCTGTTTCTTGGTTGAAAAGCCTACCTTGTGGATTTCGTTGAAATTTGAACAGTAGTGTAGCTACTTTACGTCCACGTTTTCGGACTTCCCACTCGATTAACCAACCGTCTTTTTCTGTTAGTTCCTTAATTGCCGGCTCAATAACCCATCTTCTCAAATCACTGAAATTTTTTCTGTGGCTTTCGGTTGCTTCCATAGCGTGCCAAAATTCTTCAATGGACATTGAAAGCCACCCTGAACCGTCTGTCTTGTCTTTCATCTGCTCAAAGAGTTCAAGTAGCCGCCAAGAATAAATTGATCGCAAAGCGGCAGCTTGTTGTAGCTGGTACTTTGTGAACTCTCTTTCTAGCTCAAACAAGAAAGGGAAAACATACTCAGAGAATTTGAATTTAACGTAGCCTTCTTCTTTGAAATATTTATACCCCTGCACCCATACACATGACAGCGTGCCGATATGTTTGCCGTCCTTAACTTGCCACGATAAAGAGCGTTTCATTAAAGAATTGACAGCATTTTTTAATTCTCGATATGCCGTACTCATGTTTACATCGTAAGTGTCAGCATATTCTTGCGCCGTTAATTTAATTTCGCCATTTACGCCCCCTAACTTCGCAATTCCAGCCATCAAAATCCGTTTTTCCACCAAATTCAAAGTTTGAGCGGAGCGCGTAATATAATTTGAAATCACAACATTGCAATTAGCTAAGCTATCATTTTCCGTAACCAAATTTCCCATAATGAGAGAACCTTGCCGTATTTAAGAGATTATTTTTATTATCGCATAATTCAAAATAAGAGAAAATATAAATTATCGCAAATGCGGTAATGTTCTCTCATTTAAATTGTGGATAGCACTGCAAAAATCTCGCATTAAACTGCAAAAATCTCGCATTAAACTGCAAAAATCTCGCATTAAACTGCAAAAATCTCTCATTTAAACTGCGAAAAAAACCGCTGTAACCCTTGACTGGCAAGGCATACAGCGTTTATCCACAAGTCCATAAAAAGGTTTAAAAAGATTTAAAAATGATGAAAAACCAGAAAGCCCCAAATTTCTGGGGATAACCTTCGGGCCATTTCGCGCTTGCGCAGCTCATGACCCGGCTTCGCTGTTTGATGTGCCTACGGCATGATGAGTTCGCCATAAGGCGAACCTGCGGGGGCTTTGCCCCCACACCCCCAGTCTCGCCGCCGACGGCTCGGGAGCAGGGCGCGGCGTACCGCCTTCTCCTGCCCCTAGCCTTTAGCGTTGGGTCGCTTCCACCCTGTCAAGGTCAAGCCGCTTACGCGGTCGCTACGCGAACCTTGACAGGCTTCCAGCTCCGAAGATGGGGGAAAATACAGATATTTATACAAAAAAACAGTGCTATACTTACACAAAACCTTGGAGATTTAATTATGTCTTATGCAATTGCTTTTGACCTAGATACAACTGTTTTACAGAATCTTTATCCTAATCCTTCTTGGCAAAACGCTTATGGCGACGTCAAACGTACACTAGTTAGTCTTGGTTTCACCCATCAACAAGGCAGTGTATATTTTGGTGGAGAAACGATTACCGCGGTTTCTTGTGTTTTGGCCGCTCAAAAGTTGTCATCAACCTTTGCTTGGTTCAAACCTGCAGTTTCCGATATACGCATGCTGCGAATTGAAGAGATGAATGATCTAGCTCCAGCCCTTTAAGAGAACAGCAAAACCACCCCACAGGGTGGTTTTGCTGTTCTAGTAGCTTCTAAAAATCAATTGCATGAACTATATGCGCTTACGCGGTCGATACCAAACCTTTACGACTCCCATCTCCAAAGCAGTGATAGATGCGCGTAACACCTTAAATTTGCGTTTTCCTGCGTTTTATATGCTTGCCTATGGGGTAGGGTAGGATAGGGGTAGAAATTCAATCTGAGCGCAAATTTGGGGCGTTTCTGACGGTTTTATTTCGGATTACTGCCTGATAAAAACAGCGGTTTGAAGACCGCAAGTGCGTTTTTTTGAAGACAAAATGATATTTGCATGACATCTTATCGTACAAAGCTATGCTTGAAATTACAAAAACCCCTTATCGTACAAAACAGCCATTTTTTAGGTCAGATTACAAAGAAAAAGACCGCCGAAGCGGTCTTTAGGGTTAAGAATAAAATTCGGGCAAAGCCCAAAATTTTCGGAAATGAAACTTTCGCTTTTGACGGCGTACTGTCTCTTTCCCCCTCTCAACTAGGGATTTTTATATCCGAATCCGCCAAGATTCAGACTATTCAACTCCGCCAAGAGTTAAATAATTATTTTGCCGGTGTGATTTGGCAAAATACCCCGAATTTCCGAGGCTTTTCAGCCCCTAGGAACTAGAGCTTTTCTGCTCTAGTTCCTCCAACGCCCCCGGCCAAGGGGGTTTACTGCTACTACACATTGAGATTTGTTGCTTGCCTGTTCCTTTCGTACTTCCTTCCCTAGACGTTGAACTCGCCATCAGGAAGGGGCATTACTGCTTTTCCTACTCAGACACTCTCCCAGTCTTTTACCCAATTTCTGCCTTGCCACAGGTCAGTTTTAGGGGCAGTCAGACCTTCCCAAGTTAGTTTACCGCTACTACATCCTTCCTAGCCGTCGTCTCACATGAATATCCATAGCTTACGCCTACCCGATTTCTCGGTTTCAGGGGGTAAAGAATCCAAAAACCCTCCCCTACTAGATACCCTGCTTCACAGACTCATTCAATCCGCGGCAATGCTTTTCAGCATTTTCAGAGGATTCAGCACAGCGCCATTCGACTTTACGTTTCGGCTACCGTTACACGTTTGAGCTATACATCGACCTTCGGTTTCTCGAAGTGCCGTCTAACCAAGATTTCTCCCGTCAAACTCACGTCATTTCGGACGTGCGAAGCCATCGTGTGCTGCAAGTGTCGCGCCCTTTCGGTACGCCCCACTGACTGGACTGGATACCAGTTTTTGCAAGTAAACAGGACGATTCTCTCTCACAAGAGCCGCCGTTTCCTTGTCGCCCATGCTTTGAGATTTCCCTCGATTGGGTCGAACAGGGGGATTTCACCCCTGAGCGCCCTTCGTAGTCGTACCAGCACCATTACGAGCATACGACTTCGGCAAACTCGACAGTTTGGCAAACTGTCTTGATCTCAATCGTTGGGGGCTAGCCAACGTGTAGTAAATCAGGTTGGCTAGACCTTCGGACAAGCTTATTAGATTTGTTTTTTATGGCTCAGTCAACCGATTTGATTATAGATTGGATTCTTAATAGATTTGATAGCTTCTGATTTAAAAAAAAGTTTCTGGATGACTTGTATTTCAAG
>NZ_JBQCUZ010000020.1:0-5519 GCF_051962755.1 Neisseria sp. P0008.S004 | reverse complement strand
TGATTGGTGGCGGAAACAGCCGAAAACCTGTGTTGGGGTTTCGACTGTTGTGGGAAGGGCTTTTTTGCCAAGGTCTCGGGTTGATATTATCTGTGCATATTAATATAATGATAATTATTATTAATCAAATAGAGGAAAAGTAGGGATGTGTAAACCGAATTATGGCGGCATTGTCTTGTTGCCCTTACTTTTGGCATCTTGTATCGGCGGCAATTTCGGCGTGCAGCCTGTTGTCGAATCAACGCCGACCGCGCAAACCCCGTCAGATTCCAAACCTTCCAAGCCTGAGGATATTCCTGCTCCGGCTCCTGCCAAACCTTCTATAGAAACCACGCCGGTCAACCAGCCCGCCGTCGGTGCGGCAATGCGGTTGCCAAGGCGGAATATTGCTTTTTATAACAAAGACGGTACGGAAATTCCCGATAAGCATCAGGCAGAGGAGTATCTGCCGCTTAAAGAGGAGGATATCCTGTTTTTAGACGGTACGCCGCAAGAACAGGTCGACAAACTTAAAAAGGAAATCAAAGGACGGCATCCTAATGCACAAATCTACACGTCCGATTCAAAAGATGCTGTGTATCAATATAAATATGTCCGGGCCGGATATGTTTATACTCAAACAGGAGAAGACGAAATCAAACAGAACTCAGGTGGTAAGCGGTTTACCCACCGGTTTGGTTATGACGGGTTTGTATATTATTCCGGAGAACATCCCTCCCAATCTTTACCGAGCGCGGGAACGGTGAAATATTCCGGTAACTGGCAATATATGACCGATGCCAAACGTCATCGGACAGGTCAGGCGGTTGCCAGTGAGAATTTGGGTTATAACACATATTATGGTAATAATATTGGTGCAACTTCTTATGCGGCTAGGGATGCCGACGACAGGGAAAAACATCCTGCCGAATATACGGTTAATTTCGACAAAAAAAACCTGGAAGGTAAGTTGATTAAAAATCAGTATGTGCAAAATAAGAATAATCCAGATGAACCTAAAAAGCCGCTGATCATTTACAACATTACTGCAAAATTGGACGGCAACCGCTTTATCGGCAGTGCCAAGGTCAATCCTGATTTAGCGGAAAAACATGCCGGTAAGGAGCATTTGTTTTTCCATGCCGATGCCGATCAGCGGCTTGAGGGCGGTTTTTTCGGCGATAACGGAGAAGAGCTTGCCGGACGGTTTATCAGCAACGACAAAAGCGTATTCGGCGTATTCGCAGGCAAACAAAATAGCTCCGTGCCGTCTGAAACGCATACCAAAATCTTGGATTCGCTGAAAATTGCCGCCGACGAAGCTGCCGATCCTAAGGCACGTCCGTTTATTGCCGAGCCTATGCCCGACTTTGCCCATCCTGACAAACTCCTTGTCGAAGGGCGTGAAATCTCCTTGGTCAAAGATACTCAAACCATCGTTCTTGCCGACGGCAGGAAAACGACAATCCGAACCTGCTGCGATTTTCTGAACTATGTGAAAATCGGACGGATGCAAACCGACCGTCCCGTCGTCAAACCGACTGCAACAGAGGACGAAGATTCCGATCATGAAGGCGCGGGACCTGATGATGAAAATGAAAGTTTAGAGCCTGAAGACGGTGAAGACGGTTTGGAAAATGATACCGATGACGGTCATGCTTCTTCCGAGTTGCCGGCAGAGGAAGATAACGGGGAAGCAAATACAGCAGGAAAAAATGAAGGAAACAACGCGGAAAGCGTAGGCACGGATGGAAAATCACCTGTCCAACCCGCTTCTGCATACAGGAATATCGACCTTTTCATAAAAGGTATCCGCACTTCCGAGGCAGACATCCCCAAAATTGGGAATGTCCACTATAGAGGTTCATGGGAAGCCCGTATCGGCGCGCCGATCCAATGGGATAACCATGCGGATAAAGCGGCAAAAGCCGAATTCGACGTTAACTTTGCCAACAAGTCCCTTTCCGGCACCCTGATGGAGAAAAATGGTGTAGAACCTGCCTTCTATATTGAAAACGGTATTATTGAGCACAACGGTTTCCATGCAGCAGCACGTACCCGTGATACAGGTATCGACCTGCTTGGCAGGGGTGCAACATCCTCCAAACCGTTTAAAGCCGAGAACCTTCATGTAACAGGGGGCTTTTACGGACCTCATGCATCGGAATTGGGCGGCAGCTTTGCCGAACCCCAACAAAAAATCGGTGTGGTATTTGGTGCGAAGAAAGATGACAAGGAGGCAACACGATGAACAGAAGGCATACATTCCCGCTTACCCTGACCGCCTTGGCCATTGCAGCCGCTTTCCCATCATATGCGGCAAACCCCGAAACGGCGGCATCTGATGCGGCGCAAAGTCAATCATTGAAGGAGATTACCGTCCGTGCCGCCAAAGTGGGACGGCGATCGAAAGAGGCGACCGGTTTGGGCAAAATCGTCAAAACGTCGGAAACGTTGAACAAAGAACAGGTACTCGGTATCCGCGACCTGACGCGCTACGATCCGGGCGTGGCCGTCGTCGAACAAGGTAACGGCGCGAGCGGCGGTTATTCGATACGGGGCGTGGATAAAAACCGTGTGGCGGTTTCGGTCGACGGTGTTGCCCAAATACAGGCGTTTACCGTGCAGGGTGCATTGAGCGGATACGGCGGACGCGGCGGCAGCGGTGCAATCAACGAAATCGAATATGAAAACGTCGGTACGGTAGAAATCGACAAAGGTGCCGGTTCTTCCGATCACGGCAGCGGTGCGCTCGGCGGAGCAGTCTCCCTCCGCACCAAAGAGGCGGCAGACCTGATTTCAGACGGCAAAAGTTGGGGGATACAGGCAAAAACCGCCTACGGCAGTAAAAACCGCCAATTTATGAAGTCGCTCGGCGCGGGTTTCAGTAAGGACGGTTGGGAAGGGCTGTTAATCCGAACCGAACGCCAAGGGCGGGAAACGCGCCCGCACGGCGATATTGCGGACGGGGTGGAATACGGCATAGACCGTTTGGACGCGTTCCGCCAGACATACGATATTCAGAGTCCGAATAAAAAGGCGGAATATTTCCTGGCGGAGGGCGAGAGTGAGCTCAAGCCTGTGGCAAAATTGGCGGGCAACGGGAAATATTTGAAAAACCAGCTCAACCGCTGGGTGGAAGAACGCCGTTCAAAAGGTCAGGCTTTAAACAGTGAAGAAGAAGCGATGGTGCGGGAGGCGCAGGCGCGCCACGAAAACCTGTCCGCCCAATCGTACACAGGCGGCGGCAGGATATTGCCCGATCCGATGGATTACCGCAGCGGTTCGTGGCTTGCCAAGCTGGGCTACCGCTTCGGCGGCAGGCATTATGTCGGCGGCGTGTTTGAGGATACCAAACAGCGTTACGACATCCGCGATATGACGGAAAAACAGTATTACGGTACGGACGAGGCGAAAAAGTTTAGCGACAAGAGCGGGGTGTACGACGGCAACGATTTCCGCGACGGCTTGTATTTTGTGCCGAATATAGAAGCGTGGGATAAAAACAAAGAAAAATGGGTCAAGGGCATAGGTTTGAAATATTCCCGCACCAAATTTATAGACGAACATCACCGCCGCCGCCGTATGGGTTTGCTGTACCGTTATGAAAACGAAGCGTATTCTGACAATTGGGCGGACAAGGCGGTGTTGTCGTTTGACAAACAGGGCGTGGCAACCGACAACAACACGCTGAAGCTGAATTGCGCCGTGTATCCTGCCGTGGACAAATCCTGCCGCGCGTCGGCAGACAAGCCGTATTCCTACGACAGCAGCGACCGTTTCCACTACCGCGAACAGCACAATGTTTTGAATGCCTCGTTTGAGAAGTCGCTGAAAAACAAATGGACGAAACACCATCTGACTTTGGGCTTCGGTTACGATGCTTCCAAAGCGATCTCCCGCCCCGAACAGCTTTCCCACAATGCGGCAAGGATTTCGGAATACTCGGATTACACCGATAAGGGAGACAAGTATCTTTTGGGTAAGCCCGAAGTCGTCGAAGGGTCGGTCTGCGGCTACATCGAAACCCTGCGTTCCCGCAAATGCGTGCCAAGAAAAATCAACGGCAGCAATATCCACATTTCTTTGAACGACCGTTTTTCAATCGGCAAATATTTCGATTTCAGCTTGGGCGGCAGGTACGACCGGCAAAACTTTACCACGTCGGAAGAACTCGTCCGCAGCGGGCGGTATGTTGACCGTTCGTGGAACAGCGGCATCGTGTTCAAACCGAACCGGCATTTTTCTTTGTCTTACCGCGCCTCCAGCGGCTTCAGAACGCCCTCCTTCCAAGAACTTTTCGGGATAGACATTTATCACGATTATCCGAAAGGCTGGCAGCGTCCTGCCCTGAAATCGGAAAAGGCAGCCAACCGCGAAATCGGTTTGCAGTGGAAGGGCGATTTCGGCTTTTTGGAAATCAGCAGCTTCCGCAACCGTTATACCGATATGATTGCCGTTGCCGATCAAAAAACCAAATTGCCGAATCAGGCAGGACAATTGACAGAGATTGATATACGCGATTATTACAATGCCCAAAATATGTCGCTCCAAGGCATCAACATCTTGGGAAAAATCGACTGGAACGGTGTGTATCACAAACTGCCCGAAGGTTTGTACACGACTTTGGCGTACAACCGTATCAAACCGAAATCGGTATCCAACCGGCCGGGACTGTCCCTCCGCAGCTATGCTTTGGATGCGGTACAGCCGTCGCGTTATGTTTTGGGGTTCGGATACGACCAGCCCGAGGGGAAATGGGGCGCAAACATTATGCTGACCTATTCCAAAGGGAAAAACCCTGATGAACTTGCTTATCTGGCAGGCGATCAAAAACGATATTCGGCAAAAAGAGCGTCGTCTGCTTGGTCGACGGCAGATGTTTCCGCCTATCTTAATCTGAAAAAACGGCTGACCTTGAGGGCGGCTATCTACAATATCGGCAACTACCGCTACGTTACTTGGGAATCCTTGCGCCAGACTGCGGAAAGCACGGCAAACCGGCACGGCGGCGACAGTAACTATGGAAGGTATGCCGCACCGGGCAGGAACTTCAGCCTCGCGCTTGAAATGAAGTTTTAAAGGAAATACCGTCTGAAAGCTTGATCTGCACCCCAAAAGTCGGACTAAACCGCCAACTGATTAAGGTGCAGGTTTTTTTTGAGGTTTAGGGTAACTTCTAAACCGTCATTCCGGGAATCTGGACATTCAATGCTAAGGCAGTTTGAGACCTTTACAAAATCCCCCAAAATCCCCTAAATTACCACCAAGACATTTAGGAGATTTTTCATGAGTACCTTCTTCCGGCAAACCGCACAAGCCATGATTGCCAAACACATCGACCGTTTCCCGCTATTGAAGTTGGATCAAGTGATTGACTGGCAACCGATCGAACAGTACCTGAACCGTCAAAGAATCCGTTACCTTCGAGACCACCGCGGTCGTCCCGCCTATCCACTGCTATCCATGTTCAAAGCCGTCCTGCTCGGACAATGGCACAGCCTCTCCGATCCCGAACTCGAACACAGCCTCATCACCCG
>NZ_JBQCUZ010000019.1:0-6032 GCF_051962755.1 Neisseria sp. P0008.S004 | reverse complement strand
AAACTGAATTCAGACGGCCTCACCATTACCGGTGGCCCGAGTGTGACCAAGTCAGGCATCCATGCCGCCGGCAACAAGATTACCAATGTTGCTGCCGGTACCGATGACAACGACGCCGTCAACTACAGCCAGCTGAAACAGCAAAGCGCCGCCGCCCGTACCGAAGTACGTGCCGGTACCAATATCAAAGACGTGGTTAAAACCGTCGACACCAACGGCCAAGACGTTTACACCGTCAACGCCAAAGGCACGACTGCGAGCGCCGGTTCGAGCAAATTGACCGTTACCGCCGCCGCTGCAGACTCGAACAACGTGACCGACTACAGCATCGACTTGGCGGATAACACCAAAGCCGAAATCCAAAAAGGTGTGGATGCCAAAACCGCCGTTGACAACAAAGGCCTGACCTTCAACGGCGACAGCGGCAGCACCAATATCGAAAAACTCGGCTCCACCGTGACCGTTGCCGGCGACGACAACATCACCACCGAAGCCCAAGACGATAAAGTGACCGTTAAGCTGAAAAAAGACCTGGTAGTGAACAGCGTCGAAGCCGGCGACACCACCGTGAACAACGACGGTGTGAAAGTAGGCGACGATGTCGCATTGACCCAAGACGGCGTTAAAGCGGGTGATGTCAAACTGACCAAAGACGGTTTGAACAACGCCGGCAAGAAGGTTACCAACGTAGCCGACGGTGACCTCAATGCCAACAGCAAAGACGCCGTTAACGGCAGCCAACTGTTTGCGACCAACCAAAACGTAGCGACCAACGCCGCCAATATCGCCAAAGGCATCAACTTCGGCGGTACCACCGGCAGCAACAACTACGCATTGGGCGACACCATCAATGTCAAAGGCGACAGCAACATCATCAGCGAAACCGTAGCCGGTGGCGCACAGCTGAAACTGGCCGATGTGTTGAATGTCGGTCAAGCGGCTCCGGTGAAAATTGATGGCGAGAAAGGCGAAGTCAGCGGCTTGAGCAATACGACTTTGGGCGGTAGCGACTTTGCCCAAGGCAAACGTGCGGCGACTGAAGAGCAGCTGAATGCGGCCCAAGATCAGTTGGTGAATGTGTTGGGTGGCAATGCGGCCAATAATGGCGGCAACATCAGCATGACTGATATTGGCGGTACTGGTGAGAACAATATCCACGATGCAATCAAAGCCGTCAATGCAACTGCCAATCTGCCTTTGACTTTCGGTGGTGACAGCGGCAAAGACGTTGAACGCAAACCGGGTACGAAACTGAATATTGTTGGCGGTCAAACCGATGCAGCCAAACTTTCAGACGGCAATATCGGCGTTGTAGCGAATGGCTCTGATAAGTTGGAAGTCAAATTGGCTAAAGACTTGGCAGTTGACAGCGTGAAAGCCGGTGATACCACAGTCAATACTGACGGCGTGAAAGTTGGTGATGTCAACCTGACTAAAGCCGGCTTGGACAATGGCGGCAACAAGATTACCAATGTTGCAGCCGGTACCGATGACACTGATGCGGTCAATGTTGCTCAGTTGAACAAAGCTGCGGCTGCGGCTAAGACCGAAGTCGTTCAAGGCGATAACATTGTTGTAACTCAGGATGTCGGCGCCAATGGCCAAACCATTTACAAAGTGGCTACCGATAAAAACCTGAAAGTCGACAGTGTTACCGCAGGCGATACCGTGATGAATAATGACGGTGTCAAAGTTGGCGATGATGTTGCATTGAACAAAGACGGCTTGAAAGTTGGCGATGTGAACCTGACCAAAGCTGGCTTGAACAATGGCGGCAACAAGATCACCAACGTGGCAGCCGGTACGGATGACACCGATGCAGTCAATGTTTCTCAACTGAAACAAGCTGCTGCTGCGTCCAAGACTGAAGTCGTTCAAGGTAAGAACATCGTTGTGACGGAAAAAACAGGTGACAAAGGTCAGACTGTTTATGAAGTTGCTACCAATAAAGACTTGGACGTTGACAGCGTGAAAGCCGGCGATACCGCAGTGAATACTGATGGTGTCAAAGTTGGTGACGATGTTGCATTGAACAAAGACGGCTTGAAAGCAGGCAAGGTAAACCTGACTAAAGACGGCTTGGACAATGCGGGCAACAAAGTAACCAACGTAGCGGATGGCGACATCAATGCCAACAGCAAAGATGCCGTCAACGGCAGCCAGTTGTACGCAACCAACCAAAACGTAGCCAACAACGCTGCGACTATCGCCAAAGGCATTAACTTCGGCGGTACGACAGGCAGCAACAACTACGCATTGGGCGACACCATCAACGTTAAAGGCGACAGCAACATCATCAGCGAAACCGTAGCCGGTGGCGCTCAACTGAAGTTGGCTGACGAGATTAGCGTGAAGACCGTGAATGCCGATACCTTCAAAGCAGGCGATACTGTGATGAATAACGACGGCGTGAAAGTCGGAGATAAAGTTGCGTTGAACAAAGATGGTCTGACCGCAGGCAATACCGTGGTCAACAACGATGGCGTAACCATCGCTGCACCGACTGAAAACAATCCGAACAACCAAGTCAAATTGTCTCCTGTCGGTCTGAACAACGGCGGCCAACGCATTACCAACGTGGCTCCGGGTAAAGACGGTACAGACGCGGCAAACGTGAACCAGTTGATTGGTTTGGGTACCGAGTTGCAGAACAACATCAACCAAGTAGGTAAGAAAGCCTACGCGGGTGTGGCCGGTGCGATTGCCCAAGGCTCGATTCCGCAGGTAACCCGTCCGGGTGCGACCGGTATTGGTGTCGGCAGCGGCTACTATGGCGGCCAGTCTGCTATGGCCATCGGCGTGTCTGCGATGAGCGACGGCGGCAACTGGATTGTCAAAGGCAACTTCTCGGCCAATACCGACGGTCATGTCGGTGTGGGTGCCGGTGCGCTGTATCAGTGGTAAGTTGGCAATGACAGGCAACTAGATTTGCTGCCTGAATAGGGAGGCCGTCTGAAATTTTAGGTTTCAGACGGCTTTTTTTCTGAAAACACTTGAATTTAGGCTAGATGAAACGATATGCTTCATCTATTTACCGCATGACTCTGAAAGAGAACAAATGAGCAAAACCATCCATTATTTGAAAGACTACGCCGCGCCAGCGTACCGTATTCTGAAAACCGACCTGCATTTCGATATTTTAGAACCGCAAACCATCGTCAAATCCAGTCTGACCGTTCAACCTGAAAGAGCAGGGGAGCCGTTGGTATTGGATGGTTCGGCAAAACTGCTGTCTGTGAAAGTAAACGGCCAGGCCGTAGATTATGTGTTGGAAGACGAAAAACTGACGATTGCAGGCGTGCCGTCTGAAAACTTCACGCTGGAAGTAGAAACCGAAATTTTGCCGGCTGAGAACAAATCTCTGATGGGTCTGTATGCTTCCGGCGGCAACCTGTTCACCCAATGCGAACCGGAAGGTTTCCGCAAAATTACGTTCTACATCGACCGTCCGGATGTCATGTCTAAATTTACCACCACCATCGTTGCAGACAAAAAACGCTATCCGGTGTTGCTGTCTAACGGCAATAAAATCGATGGCGGCGAGTTTTCAGACGGCCGTCATTGGGTGAAATGGGAAGACCCGTTTGCCAAACCGAGCTATCTCTTTGCTTTGGTGGCAGGCGATTTAGCAGTAACGGAAGATTATTTCACGACCATGAGCGGCCGTAAGGTCAAAATCGAGTTCTACACCACTGAGACAGACAAACCTAAAGTCGGTTTTGCCGTGGAATCGTTGAAAAATGCGATGAAATGGGACGAAACACGCTTCGGTTTGGAATACGACTTGGATATTTTCATGGTCGTTGCCGTGGGCGATTTCAATATGGGCGCGATGGAAAACAAAGGTTTGAATATTTTCAACACCAAGTTTGTGCTGGCCAACAGCCGTACCGCGACCGATACCGACTTTGAAGGCATCGAATCTGTTGTCGGCCACGAATATTTCCACAACTGGACGGGCAACCGTGTGACCTGCCGCGATTGGTTCCAATTGTCGCTGAAAGAAGGTTTGACCGTATTCCGCGATCAAGAGTTTTCCGGCGACCGAGCCAGCCGCGTGGTACGCCGTATCGACAATGTCCGTATGCTACGCTTGTTCCAATTCCCTGAAGATGCAGGCCCGACTGCGCATCCTGTTCGCCCGGCCAGCTATGAGGAGATGAACAACTTCTACACCATGACCGTCTATGAAAAAGGTGCAGAAGTAGTGCGCATGTATCATACCTTGCTCGGAGAAGAGGGCTTCCAAAAAGGCATGAAGCTGTATTTCCAACGCCACGATGGTCAGGCTGTGACTTGTGATGATTTCCGTGCCGCAATGGCAGACGCAAACGGCATCAATCTTGATCAGTTTGCTTTATGGTACAGCCAAGCCGGTACGCCGGTTTTAGATGCTCAAGGCCGTCTGAAAGGTGGAGCGTTTGAATTGACCATTAAACAAACCATTCCGGCCACGCCCGATATGGCGGACAAGCAGCCGATGATGATTCCGGTCAAAACCGGTTTGCTGAATGAAAAAGGCGAAGCGGTTGAGTTTGAATATCAAGGCAAACGGGTGAAAGAGGCGGTTTTGGTATTGACCGAAGCCGAGCAGACTTTTGTGTTGGGCGGCGTCAATGAGCCGGTTATCCCGTCTCTGCTACGAGATTTTTCTGCACCGGTTACCCTGAACTATCCATACAGCGAGCAAGAATTGGCGACTTTGCTGGCGGCAGATGAAAATGAGTTTGCACGTTGGGAGGCTGCTCAAACCCTGTATCATCGCGCCATTAATGCCAACCGTCAGGCATTGGCGGAAGGCCGTCCTTTACCGGAACACAAAGCATTGATGGATGCTTTGGCTTTGGTGGTTTCCGGTGACTTTGATCCGGCATTCCGTGCCATTTTGCTGCAAATGCCGTCTGAAACCGATGTATGGGCGGAAGAAGAAAATATTGACCCGATTCAGGTTCATCAAGCGCGTGAAGCCTTGCTCAATTCCGTTGCCGTCAAGTTCCTGCCTCAATGGCGCGAGTTGAACCGTCAGGCTGCCGAGCAAGAAAACCAAGCCGATGCCGCTGTTCGTTATGAATACAGCCCGGAATTGGCCGGCTGGCGCACTTTGCGTAATGCTTGCAGGGCATTTATCCTTCGTGCTGACGCTGCGCATATCGAGCACGTTGCGGAGAATTACGAAGCAATGGCGCAAAACATGACCCACGAATGGGGTATCTTATCTGCAATCAACAGCAATGAAAGTGAAATCCGCGATCGTTTGTTGACACAATTTGCCGATAAATTCGCCGATGATGCTTTGGTAATGGACAAATACTTTGCCCTGATTGCCTCAAGTCGCCGTAAAGATACTTTACAGCAAGTTCAGACGGCCTTGAATCATCCTAAGTTCAGTATTGAAAACCCAAATAAAGCCCGTTCTTTATTGATGAGCTTCAGTCGTAATATTCCGCACTTCCATGCAGAAGACGGCAGCGGCTACCGCTTTGTAGCAGATAAAGTGATGGAAATTGACCGCTTTAATCCGCAAGTTGCCGCTCGACTGGTGCAGGCTTTCAACATCTGCAACAAATTGGAAGCCAACCGCAAAGCCGTTATGACTAAAGAGTTGCAACGCATCCATGCACAAGAAGGTTTGTCCAAAGATGTGGGCGAGATTGTTGGTAAGATTTTAAATGAGAAATAAAGCTTGTCTGTTGAACTTATTGTTATTTGGCAATAAGGATAGATAGACTAAAGGCCGTCTGAAACTGATTGGTTTCAGACGGCCTTTTTATATACAACGCTTAAATTAATTTTCGTTGAGGGTAGGGCATAAGAATAAAAAAGAGCCTGCATAAAACAGGCTCTTTTTCATACTAATCCAAAGATTAGAATTTGTGACGCAGGCCAACAGTGCCAGCAGTTTTCTCGTATTTGTAGTCGCCTTTGCCTTCTTTCAACCAGCCGGCAGAAACCAGAGCAGAAGTGCGTTTAGAGAAGTCGTAGTCAGCACCAACGATAACTTGGTTGTAAGCGCTGTTCTCTTGTTTCACGCC
>NZ_JBQCUZ010000018.1:0-6182 GCF_051962755.1 Neisseria sp. P0008.S004 | reverse complement strand
GTTCTTCGCTGCTGACGCGGTGAAGAAAACGAAGCAGACAGTATAACACAGTTAGTTAGAATTTTCGATAATTTTAGTTGACATTTGCTAAATGTACTGTATAATTCGATTCGCTCTTTAAAAAACAGATTACCGATAAGTGTGAGTGCATTAGGCCTCACACTGTTTGAAAGACAGACAAGATGATGTTTTAGACATTGTCCTGTCGGTTTCTTTGAAGCAGACCAGAAGTTATAAGTTAGAGATTGAACATAAGAGTTTGATCCTGGCTCAGATTGAACGCTGGCGGCATGCTTTACACATGCAAGTCGGACGGCAGCACAGAGAAGCTTGCTTCTTGGGTGGCGAGTGGCGAACGGGTGAGTAATATATCGGAACGTACCGAGTAATGGGGGATAACTAATCGAAAGATTAGCTAATACCGCATATTCTCTGAGGAGGAAAGCAGGGGACCTTCGGGCCTTGCGTTATTCGAGCGGCCGATATCTGATTAGCTAGTTGGTGGGGTAAAGGCCTACCAAGGCGACGATCAGTAGCGGGTCTGAGAGGATGATCCGCCACACTGGGACTGAGACACGGCCCAGACTCCTACGGGAGGCAGCAGTGGGGAATTTTGGACAATGGGCGCAAGCCTGATCCAGCCATGCCGCGTGTCTGAAGAAGGCCTTCGGGTTGTAAAGGACTTTTGTCAGGGAAGAAAAGGCTGTTGCTAATATCGACAGCTGATGACGGTACCTGAAGAATAAGCACCGGCTAACTACGTGCCAGCAGCCGCGGTAATACGTAGGGTGCGAGCGTTAATCGGAATTACTGGGCGTAAAGCGAGCGCAGACGGTTACTTAAGCAGGATGTGAAATCCCCGGGCTCAACCTGGGAACTGCGTTCTGAACTGGGTGACTAGAGTGTGTCAGAGGGAGGTAGAATTCCACGTGTAGCAGTGAAATGCGTAGAGATGTGGAGGAATACCGATGGCGAAGGCAGCCTCCTGGGATAACACTGACGTTCATGCTCGAAAGCGTGGGTAGCAAACAGGATTAGATACCCTGGTAGTCCACGCCCTAAACGATGTCAATTAGCTGTTGGGCAACTTGATTGCTTAGTAGCGTAGCTAACGCGTGAAATTGACCGCCTGGGGAGTACGGTCGCAAGATTAAAACTCAAAGGAATTGACGGGGACCCGCACAAGCGGTGGATGATGTGGATTAATTCGATGCAACGCGAAGAACCTTACCTGGTCTTGACATGTACGGAATCCTCCAGAGACGGAGGAGTGCCTTCGGGAGCCGTAACACAGGTGCTGCATGGCTGTCGTCAGCTCGTGTCGTGAGATGTTGGGTTAAGTCCCGCAACGAGCGCAACCCTTGTCATTAGTTGCCATCATTTAGTTGGGCACTCTAATGAGACTGCCGGTGACAAGCCGGAGGAAGGTGGGGATGACGTCAAGTCCTCATGGCCCTTATGACCAGGGCTTCACACGTCATACAATGGTCGGTACAGAGGGTAGCCAAGCCGCGAGGTGGAGCCAATCTCACAAAACCGATCGTAGTCCGGATTGCACTCTGCAACTCGAGTGCATGAAGTCGGAATCGCTAGTAATCGCAGGTCAGCATACTGCGGTGAATACGTTCCCGGGTCTTGTACACACCGCCCGTCACACCATGGGAGTGGGGGATACCAGAAGTAGGTAGGGTAACCGCAAGGAGCCCGCTTACCACGGTATGCTTCATGACTGGGGTGAAGTCGTAACAAGGTAGCCGTAGGGGAACCTGCGGCTGGATCACCTCCTTTCTAGAGAAAGAAGAGGTCTGATGCATTCACACTTATCGGTAAACTGTAAAAGATGCGGAAGAGAAAAGCTTGAGTGAAGACAAGATTCGCTTAAGAAGAGAATCCGGGTTTGTAGCTCAGCTGGTTAGAGCACACGCTTGATAAGCGTGGGGTCGGAGGTTCAAGTCCTCCCAGACCCACCAAGAACGGGGGCATAGCTCAGTTGGTAGAGCACCTGCTTTGCAAGCAGGGGGTCATCGGTTCGATCCCGTTTGCCTCCACCAAGAACTTTACAAATCAAAGGAAGCCTGCTATACTTAGCAGCTTATTTTGATTTGCGAAGTGAAATATCGACGCATCGATCTTTAACAAATTGGAAAGCCGAAATCAACAAACAAAGACAATGAGTTTGTTTTGATTTTTTGTTCTTTGCAAAGGATGAAAAATCTCTCGCAAGAGAAAAGGAAACAAACACAGTATTTGGGTGATGATTGTATCGACTTAATCCTGAAACACAAAAGGCAGGATTAAGACACAACAAAGCAGTAAGCTTTATCAAAGTAGGAATTTCAAGTTTATTTCCCTAGTCAACGGGTAGGCAAACGAAGTCAAAGAGGTTCTTGAAATGATAGAGTCAAGTGAATAAGTGCATCAGGTGGATGCCTTGGCGATGATAGGCGACGAAGGACGTGTAAGCCTGCGAAAAGCGTGGGGGAGCTGGCAATAAAGCTATGATCCCGCGATGTCCGAATGGGGAAACCCACCTCTTAGGAGGTATCCTTATCTGAATACATAGGATAAGCGAAGCGAACCCGGAGAACTGAACCATCTAAGTACCCGGAGGAAAAGAAATCAACCGAGATTCCGCAAGTAGTGGCGAGCGAACGCGGAGGAGCCTGTACGTAATAACTGTCGAGATAGAAGAACAAGCTGGGAAGCTTGACCATAGTGGGTGATAGTCCCGTATTCGAAATCTCAATAGTGGTACTAAGCGTACGAAAAGTAGGGCGGGACACGTGAAATCCTGTCTGAATATGGGGGGACCATCCTCCAAGGCTAAATACTCATCATCGACCGATAGTGAACCAGTACCGTGAGGGAAAGGCGAAAAGAACCCCGGGAGGGGAGTGAAATAGAACCTGAAACCTGATGCATACAAACAGTGGGAGCACCCTTGTGGTGTGACTGCGTACCTTTTGTATAATGGGTCAACGACTTACATTCAGTAGCGAGCTTAACCGAATAGGGGAGGCGTAGGGAAACCGAGTCTTAATAGGGCGAACAGTTGCTGGGTGTAGACCCGAAACCGAGTGATCTATCCATGGCCAGGTTGAAGGTGCCGTAACAGGTACTGGAGGACCGAACCCACGCATGTTGCAAAATGCGGGGATGAGCTGTGGATAGGGGTGAAAGGCTAAACAAACTCGGAGATAGCTGGTTCTCCCCGAAAACTATTTAGGTAGTGCCTCGAGCAAGACACTGATGGGGGTAAAGCACTGTTATGGCTAGGGGGTTATTGCAACTTACCAACCCATGGCAAACTAAGAATACCATCAAGTGGTTCCTCGGGAGACAGACAGCGGGTGCTAACGTCCGTTGTCAAGAGGGAAACAACCCAGACCGCCAGCTAAGGTCCCAAATGATAGATTAAGTGGTAAACGAAGTGGGAAGGCCCAGACAGCCAGGATGTTGGCTTAGAAGCAGCCATCATTTAAAGAAAGCGTAATAGCTCACTGGTCGAGTCGTCCTGCGCGGAAGATGTAACGGGGCTCAAATCTATAACCGAAGCTGCGGATGCCAGTTTACTGGCATGGTAGGGGAGCGTTCTGTAGGCCGATGAAGGTGCATTGTAAAGTGTGCTGGAGGTATCAGAAGTGCGAATGTTGACATGAGTAGCGATAAAGCGGGTGAAAAGCCCGCTCGCCGAAAGCCCAAGGTTTCCTACGCAACGTTCATCGGCGTAGGGTGAGTCGGCCCCTAAGGCGAGGCAGAAATGCGTAGTCGATGGGAAACAGGTTAATATTCCTGTACTTGATTCAAATGCGATGTGGGGACGGAGAAGGTTAGGTTAGCAAGCTGTTGGAATAGCTTGTTTAAGCCGGTAGGTGGAAGACTTAGGCAAATCCGGGTCTTCTTAACACCGAGAAGTGATGACGAGTGTCTACGGACATGAAGTAACCAATACCACGCTTCCAGGAAAAGCCACTAAGCTTCAGTTTGAATTGAACCGTACCGCAAACCGACACAGGTGGGCAGGATGAGAATTCTAAGGCGCTTGAGAGAACTCAGGAGAAGGAACTCGGCAAATTGATACCGTAACTTCGGGAGAAGGTATGCCCTCTAAGGTTAAGGACTTGCTCCGTAAGCCCTGGAGGGTCGCAGAGAATAGGTGGCTGCGACTGTTTATTAAAAACACAGCACTCTGCTAACACGAAAGTGGACGTATAGGGTGTGACGCCTGCCCGGTGCTGGAAGGTTAATTGAAGATGTGCAAGCATCGGATCGAAGCCCCAGTAAACGGCGGCCGTAACTATAACGGTCCTAAGGTAGCGAAATTCCTTGTCGGGTAAGTTCCGACCCGCACGAATGGCGTAACGATGGCCACACTGTCTCCTCCTGAGACTCAGCGAAGTTGAAGTGGTTGTGAAGATGCAATCTACCCGCTGCTAGACGGAAAGACCCCGTGAACCTTTACTGTAGCTTTGCATTGGACTTTGAAGTCACTTGTGTAGGATAGGTGGGAGGCTTTGAAGCAGAGACGCCAGTCTCTGTGGAGCCGTCCTTGAAATACCACCCTGGTGTCTTTGAGGTTCTAACCCAGACCCGTAATCCGGGTCGGGGACCGTGCATGGTAGGCAGTTTGACTGGGGCGGTCTCCTCCCAAAGAGTAACGGAGGAGTTCGAAGGTTACCTAGGTCCGGTCGGAAATCGGACTGATAGTGCAATGGCAAAAGGTAGCTTAACTGCGAGACCGACAAGTCGAGCAGGTGCGAAAGCAGGACATAGTGATCCGGTGGTTCTGTATGGAAGGGCCATCGCTCAACGGATAAAAGGTACTCCGGGGATAACAGGCTGATTCCGCCCAAGAGTTCATATCGACGGCGGAGTTTGGCACCTCGATGTCGGCTCATCACATCCTGGGGCTGTAGTCGGTCCCAAGGGTATGGCTGTTCGCCATTTAAAGTGGTACGTGAGCTGGGTTTAAAACGTCGTGAGACAGTTTGGTCCCTATCTGCAGTGGGCGTTGGAAGTTTGACGGGGGCTGCTCCTAGTACGAGAGGACCGGAGTGGACGAACCTCTGGTGTACCGGTTGTAACGCCAGTTGCATAGCCGGGTAGCTAAGTTCGGAAGAGATAAGCGCTGAAAGCATCTAAGCGCGAAACTCGCCTGAAGATGAGACTTCCCTTGTGGTTTAACCACACTAAAGAGTCGTTCGAGACCAGGACGTTGATAGGTGGGGTGTGGAAGCGCGGTAACGCGTGAAGCTAACCCATACTAATTGCTCGTGAGGCTTGACTCTATCATTTGAAGAACTTCAAAGATAAAAGCTTACTGACTGATTCAGTCATCACCAAATAATTGATTAAGGCTTTACCGATTTGTAACAGTTTAAGTTTGGCGGCCATAGCGAGTTGGTCCCACGCCTTCCCATCCCGAACAGGACCGTGAAACGACTCAGCGCCGATGATAGTGTGGTTCTTCCATGTGAAAGTAGGTCACCGCCAAACACCCATTCCAAAGCCCCCGACTGATGTCGGGGGCTTTTTATATACCTGTCGTTTCTGTCGGTTTGACGATAGGAGGTAGGGTAATGGGTGCAAGGATATTGATGAACCGATACCCATTCCGATACCTATTGAGTGTTCGTGCATGCTTGTTGTTTAAATTAAAGGATGACAACTCTGTTGTTATTCTTGAACAAAAGTACTGAAAGTTATGGTTAACTGTTTAGAATATTTGAAATCAAACGATATTTGCGTTAATATGTCGTAAGCATTTGTGTGGGTATGAGCTGTTGCCCTATCTGCGCGTATGTGACAGTGTTTACAGAGTGGAATAAAACCATTCGGTAGGCTTCCTGACTGATTCAATCAAATATGTTATGGGAAAAAATCTGATGAAGAAATTTTTATTTGGTGCATTTGCCGCCGTCTGTGCAGCATTCTCTTTGGCCGCCGTGAACATTAATACCGCGTCTTCTGCCGAACTGGAGGCCTTGCCGGGTATCGGCCCGGCTAAGGCGAAAGCGATTGTGGAATACCGTCAGAAGAACGGTGCGTTCAAATCGGTGGAGGAGCTGAAAAACGTGAAGGGCATCGGTGATGCGGTACTGAACAAATTGAAGGCGGAGGCGACGGTTTCTCCTGCCGCGCCTAAGGCCGCACAGCCTGCCGTGAAAAAATAAGCCTGACGG
>NZ_JBQCUZ010000017.1:0-7061 GCF_051962755.1 Neisseria sp. P0008.S004 | reverse complement strand
TTGTGCGGCTTCGGTAGTCAGTTTGCCGCCCGCCGCGATGGTGGTATCGCCTTTCAGGCTGCCTATCTGCGAGGAGATTACGGCAGACGATACGCTGTTTTGCTGCAGCTTGGTTTGGGTTTTACCGTAACCGGCCATCGCCACGCCGTTTTTCAGGCTGCCGGTGAGGCCGGACTTTTTGCGCTCGTGGTTTTCCCAATCTTGGTAGCGGTTCTCGGCAGCATCAACGCGCACCTCGCCGGCGGCGGTAACCAGGGTCTGTTCGTCGCTGATGACTTGGCTGCCGCGGATGCGGGTGTCGCCGCCGGAGGCCGTTCTGACTTCGCGGCCGGTAATCACGCTGCCGGCTGCTTCGTCGTGTTGGCGCCGGTATTGGTCCAGCCGGCTTTTGCTGCCGACCAAACCGCGCTCTTTGCTGTAGGTCGATTCGTCCAGATCCAGGGTGCGGCGGCCTTCGCTGATGTCGATATTGCCGCGGGCGGCCAGCTCTACCCGGCCGCTTTGGTTGTCGATTTGGCCTTGGCGGATGTTCAGGTCTTTGCCGGCGGATACGGTGATGTTGCCAAGCGCTTCGATGCGGCTGCCTGCTTCGGCGCTTTGGTGGACGTGGCGGTGGTTTTTGTCGTTTGCCGCGCCGTAGCTTTCGTGGTTTTCGGTGCGGACGGTGCCGAGTGTGACGCTGCCTTCGCGGGCAATCATTTGGCTGTGGCCGTCGCGGGCGCGGTTGGCCAGGCGGGCGCCGTTCAGTTTGATGTCGTGCCCTGCTTCGAGGCTGAGCAGGCCTTGGCCGTCTTCTGTGCCGCTGACATACAGTCCGGCCACACGGTCAACGGTGGTGCGGCCGTTGTGCGAGTCGCCGCTTTGGGCGGTGCTGCTTTGGAGGGTGATGTTGTCGGCTTTGAGGCTGAGCAGCTGTTCGGCTTCGATGCTGCCGCCGGTGATGTCGATTTGTTGTTGGGCGTCGAGTATGACGTTTTTGCCGCCGATGCGGCCGCTGTTGCTGATGTCGCCGGCGGCCAGATCGACGATGCGCCGACCGGCCAGGGTGCCGCGGTTGTCGATGCGGCCGGCATTCAGCTGCAGGGCGTCGGCGCTGATGAGGCCGCCGGCACTGTTGAGATCGCCGGGGCGGGCGAGTACGTAGACTTTGGGTACGAGTACGCTTTGGCTGCTGCCGTCGGCCAGGGTAACGGTCTGGCTTTCAAGCCAGACGATGTCGCTGGTCAGCCGGGCAACCTGCTCGGGGGACAGGGCGATGCCGGGGGTCAGCTGCTGGGTGCGGGCGAAGCTGATGCCGGCGTCCATCAGGGCTTGGAATTGGGCTTCGTCGTTGGGGTAGCCGTCCAGACGGCGGTAGCCGGTCAGACGGGCAATCTGTTCGTTGATCAGGCGTTGCTCGTAATAGCCGTCGCCCAGCCGTTTGTGGGTGCGGTTGGGATCGGTTTGCAGGGCTTTGAGCATGTAGTCGCTGCCCAGCCAGGTGCGGTAGTCGGCATAGGCGGGATCGGTTTCCACCAGATAGCCGGGGCGGTCGGGACGGACGGTGTACAGGCTGCTTTCGGGCAGGCTGAAGCTGACGTCGGGACTTTTAATGCGCGGAGGGGCAACGGCGGCGGTGGCGGCATCGGCTGCGGCGGCATGGCCGGCAGGAGGGTTCAGGCTGCCTTGGTTTTGCAGAATGTCGCTCAGCTGGTTTTCAAAGTCGTGGGTGCTGACGCTCGGGTTGTTGTAAGCATAACCACCTCTCCAATAGACATGATGCCTGCCTCGGTGGCCATGGCTTCTTTCGAAGGTCGCATGTTCGCTTATGCCGACTTCTTCCAGACGCCGCTGCTCTTGGGTGGCGTGGTTGGCAATCTTGTCTTTGGAAAGCCCCGACAATGTGCCACCGATCAGGATTTTGCTGTCACTGTTACGCCATTCTCCGCCTTCGGCTTTCAGGTCGCCGCCAATCAGGATTTCGCCCGGACGGCTTTCTACGATACGTTGGCGGTAACGGTTCAGGCTGTATTGGTAGCGGCGTACCGCCGATACGTCGGAGCGTTCGAATTTGCGTTCGGTACTGCCGCTTTTCTGTCTGCCCTGCTCGTTGAAACGGAAGACCAGATTGGTTCGGTATTGGCTCATGTTGCCGTCTTCGCCGTCAATGTAGCGTTCGGGCTCGCCGGCAAAGGTGTAGGCAGTTTGGCGGCGGCTGTCGGCCAAATATTCTTCGGTGCGCAAACCGGCGTTCAGGTTGTCCAGTTTTTGAACGGCAATCTGCCCGCCTCCCGCTGCTTCAATCCGCGCGCCGCGGTTTTCCAGTCGCTCGGCCCTGCCTTCGGCCTGATGGCTCTCGTTCAAACGGCCGCCGATATGCAGTGTGCCTTCGCTGCTGATCAGGCTGGAGACGCTGCCGGTTTGTACTTGGCCGTTTTCAATCCGGCCAAAGCCGCTGCCGGTGTTGCTTATGCTGCGCATGCCGATGTCCAGCCGCTCTCGTGCGGCAATCACGGGGGCTTGGTTTTTGCCGTCTGCGCTTGCTTCTTCGCGGTTGTTCAGGCTGCCGCCGCCCAGGGCGAGACGGCTGCCGTAGATGCGGCCGCTGCCGATGTTGTTCAGGCTGTCTGCGGCATCAATACGGGTCAGGCCGTTGCTGTTGATCAGGCCGCGGTTGTCCACGGTGTCGGCGCCAATACGGGTATTGCTGCCGGAAACCAGTTTGCCTTCGGCGCGGTTGTCGATGTGCCGGGCACGGATGTCGAGGGCTGCGCCGCCGGCCAAACGGTGGCGGTTGCGGATGCTGCCGCCGCTTTCGATGCTGAGTGTGCGGCCGGCTTCGATGTCTGCGCTGCTGTCAAAGTCGGCGCTGAGTTTGAGGGCGGCATCACGGCCAGCGGCCAGGGTGCCGCTGCCGTCCAGTACCCGGGCATCCAGTCCGATGTCCTGTCCGGCCAAGATGCTGCCGTCTTGGTTGGTGATGTTGTCGGCGGCCAGTTTCAGGCTGCCGGCAGTGGTGATTTCGCCTTGTTCGTTGTTCAGGCCGTCTGAAAGGCGGATGTCGCTTTGGCTGTTGCTGCGGATGGCGCCTTGGCGGTTGTCGAGTCGGGTGCCATCCAGTTTCAGGCTGCCTGCGGCCAGGGCGCCGCCGCGGTTGTCGCTGTGGCTGCTGTGAATGTCGGCGCTGTGGGCGAGAATGTCGCCTTGGCGGTTGTCGAAACGGCTGCCGTCTGCTTTCAGGCTGCCGAGGGTGAGGCGGCCGCTGTTGGCCAGTTCGCTGTGTACGTTCAGATCGGTGCGGCCGCCCGCTTCGATGGTGCCGCTGTTGTCCAAACGGCCGGAGACGCTGATGCGGCCGTCGGCAGGAGTGGGAACTTGGGTATGGCCGCCGTGACTGTTGCCGCTATTGCCGTTGCCGTTATTGGCGGGCGGCCGCTTGTTGCCGGAGTGGGAACCATTGTTGTTGCCGTTTCCGCCGTTGTTGCCGCTACTGTTTCCACTGTTGCCGTTGTTGTTTTCCGGCAGGCCGATGCGGCCGCTGTTGGCCAGGCGGGCGGTATCGACGGCCAGATCCTGACTGCCGCTTTGGCTGATGCGGCCGCTGTTGTCCAATACGGGGGCGGCAATGTCCAGACGGCCGCCGTCGATTTGACCGCTGTTGTCAATCCGGGCGCTGCGGATGCGGTTTTCTGCGGTGCTGAGAATGCGGCCGCTGTTGTTCAGGCTGCTTTTGCTGTCGATGCTGCTTTGGCCGTGGGCGTAAAGGGTGCCGCTGTTGTCGGCTTGGCCGGCGTTAAGACGCAGGGTGCCGCCGTCTTGGGCGGCGACGGTGCCGCTGTTGGCCAGTCTTCCGTCGGCGCTGAGGGTCACGCCGCCGGCACCGGCGTAAATCTTGCCGGCATTGCGGATGCCGCTGCCGGCATCGGCAGCAATCAGGGTGATTTTGCCGGCATACATGCCGCCCAGGGCGCCGGTGTCGATGGCAAAGACGGGGGCGGATGAAGACGGAGTGCGGGGTGCGGCGGCGTCTTTCAGGCTGCCTGCGGCGTCGGTTTGGCCGGCGGCGGCAATCACTTGGACGTCCTGCCCCCAAATGCCGCCGTCAATCTTGGCGGCACGGCTGAGAATGCGGGTGTAGTCGGCACCGCGCCCGTCAAGACCCTGTGCGCCGATTTCAATACGGCCGCTGCCGATGTCCAAACCGTCGAAACGGCCGTCTGCCAGGATGGGACGGCCGGTGGTCAGGGTGGCACCTGCGCTGTTGATAAAGCCGCCGCCGTCGACGCGGATGCCGGCGGGGTTGGCCATCACCACTTCGGCGCGGCGGCCGGCGATTTCGATATAGCCGTTCAGCCGGCTCGGGTCGCTGCTGTTGATTTGGTTGACGATTACACGGGCTTCGTCGCGGGCGAGAAAGGGGTTGCCCTGTATCCAGCCGGCCTGGCGGGTGGATACGCTTTTATGGCTGTTGTTGAGAATGGTGCCGCGCGTGTCGACATCGAAACGGCGGTATTGGTTGACGGATACGCCGTGGGCGGTGGGGGTTTGGATATTGACCTGCGGTAGTCCGTTGCCGGTTTGCAGGATGACGGGCTGCTGGGATTTGGGGGCGGATTTGTCGGCTTGGATGTCGGCAGCGGCGGCGGGCACAATCAGGGCCGAACCGAAACCGAGCAGCAGGCTGAAAGTCAGCGTGCCCAAATGCAAACGGCAGCCTGAACGGGTTTTTAGGCTGCCGTCACCGCCACCGGTTTCTCCGCCTGAGCGCTCGCCGGGACTTTTGCCCTGCCCGATGGCAGTCTCGGCTACGGCCATCAGGATGCCGCGGGTGCGGTTGAAGACGATTTTATGGCAGTGTTTGTTCATGTTCTTGCGTCCGTGTGGAAATGGGAAACAGGCAGCCCAAATGCAGGCGGTGCCCGTGTTTTCTCCGGTTAAAACGAATAGTTTAGGTTGAAGCCGAAAACGGCGGTACGTTTGCTAAAGCCTTGCGGTTTTTTAATCGGTTTGCCGACAAACAGGTCGTAATTCAGGCTGCCGCCTGCTTTGAACTGGCCGCGCAGGCCGGCGGCGGCGCCGATTAGGGTTTGGCCGAGCAGGTATTGCGCCGAGTCGCCGGAAACATGGCCGCCGTCTAGCGCCAGATAAAACTGGTGGGCAGCCTGAAAATACCAGCCGGCTTCGTTGCGCCAGTACCAGCCGCGCTCGGCCGACAGTGAGCTTTCGCCGTCGAAGCCGCGCA
This sequence comes from Neisseria sp. P0008.S004, assembly GCF_051962755.1. Taxonomy (NCBI): domain Bacteria; kingdom Pseudomonadati; phylum Pseudomonadota; class Betaproteobacteria; order Neisseriales; family Neisseriaceae; genus Neisseria; species Neisseria sp. P0008.S004. The sequence goes on along the minus strand of NZ_JBQCUZ010000017.1, from coordinate 1,840 downwards.
CGGTGTAGCGACCGCCGATGGCGATTTTGTCCAAAGGCGTCAGCGGGGTTTTATTCCACTGGGCATGCAGGGCGGTGTCATATACGAAGTGCTGCCGGCCGATTTGGAAGGGGTGGTTATAGCTGATGTCGGCAGTGATCACCTTCATTCTCGAAGTGCCTTCATCAAACACCTCTTCAGGGGCGGCAATGGCATCGGCCATGCCGGTGCCGCGCTTGTAGCCAAGGCCGATATCCAAAGTGCTGCGGCCGATGTATTCCTTGTGTTTTAGGCTCAACTGCCAACCGGCGGTTTTACGGCGCTGTACTTCGACTTCGGCATCATCGATAAAACTTTGGTTTTCTTTCTGCCACAGTTTGAAGCCGATATGGCTCTTGCGCCGCGCATCACGGTACAGCAGGCGGGTAAATCCGATGTCGCTGCCACGGCTTTTGCCGTTGTAGTCGTACACTTCATTGATACCCGCCACGGCTTGGTGGTAGCGGTAGTAGTTGTGGTTCCAGCTCCACAGCCAGTTGCCCGCAGGAACGGAATAGTGAAAGGCGTAGCTTTGGGTGCCGCCGGCGGTTTTTTTGCCCTCGGAGTCGGTATGGGTGTCGGTATGGCCCAGATGGCGGCCGTAGGACAGATAAAACAGATCGCTTAAGCCGAAAGGGTTGTCGGCAGAGAAAGTCAGGCTGCCTTGGTATTTGCCGGTGGTTTTGCTGCCGGAGTCGTCCACACCGAGCGACAGGCGGTAGGGCAGCAGCCGCTGCCGCCAGGCAACAATGATGTCGCTTTCATCGGGTGCATCGGCGGGAACGATTTGAATATCGGCTTCCGCGGTGGGTACGCGCTTGAGATTTTCCAGCCCCTGCTCGATACGGCGCAGATTCAGAATATCGCCGCCTTTCAACGGAATTTCGTTTTGAAAGGCGGCAATGCGCGCGGCACGGGTTTGGTCGTTGTGCGAAGTATCAGTGCGAACCGAGCGCACTTTGCCGGACAAAACGGTTAATTCCAAAGTTCCGCTGTTTAAATCCTGCGGTGCGGCCAAAATACGGGTAGTGGTATAGCCGCGGCCGATAACGGCGTTTTGTGCCGCAACCATAATGCGGTTGATGCCTTGCGCACCCAAACATTGTCCGGATTGGAAGCCGGTTTCTTTCAAGGCTTTTTTAAGTGCAAACTGAAAACGGCCGGCAGCATCGCCGGTCAGGGTAACGGTATGAATGGGGAAACAGGGGGATTCGGCCGATTCGGCTGCAGACGGAGTAAGCGTACTTTGCCGCGTATCTTCCAAACGCACATCGACTTCGCGCTGCAGCTGCTGCTCCTGCTGCCGGCGTCGCATTTCCTGACGTCTGAATTCGCTTTCTTCAATGGTATCGGCAAGTGCAGCCTGAAAAGAAAAGGCTGCCAAAATAGCTAAACTCAGATGGGTGTGTATGGCGGACATAATGTTAAACCCAGTATATTTTTACTTGAAAATAAACTCACTAAATTTTACAAAATCATTGATAAAATGTCAATGTCTTAACTTTATCTATAGATATCTGGCGCTGTTTACAGTATCTGAAGATTTCAAGAATGATACTGTGAAGCCTTATGGCAGCCTGAAAGGGTTGCGGTGTTTGAGATGTTGCCGGCGTATTTTTCTTAAGCTGTTGTGTAAAACACTGTTAGAGACCTTTGCAAAAAAGCCCTTCCCTCGACAACCGAAACCCAAACACAGGTTTTCGGCTGTTTCTCTCCCCTAATACCTCCTGATTTTACCCAAATGACCCCTTAATCCTCCCCGGATACCTGATAATCAGGCATCCGGGCCGCCTTTTAGGCACAAACAGGCACACTTAGCCTG
>NZ_JBQCUZ010000016.1:0-8367 GCF_051962755.1 Neisseria sp. P0008.S004 | reverse complement strand
GTTAAAGACGGTGCAACTGGTGCTAAAGGTGATACCGGTGCAGACGGTAAGAATGCTAAAGCCGACGTTAAAGACAACGGCAACGGCACTCACACTGTAACCATCACTGATGGCGAAGGTAATACCACTACTACTATCATTAAAGATGGTAAGAACGCTGAAGCCGAAGTTAAAGACAACGGCAACGGTACTCACACTGTAACGATCAAAGACGGTAACGGTAATACCACTACTACCATCGTTAAAGACGGTGCAACTGGCGCTACCGGTGAAACAGGTGCAACTGGTGCTAAAGGTGATACCGGTGCAGACGGTAAGAATGCTAAAGCCGACGTTAAAGACAACGGCAACGGCACTCACACTGTAACCATCACTGATGGTGAAGGTAATACCACTACTACTATCGTTAAAGACGGTAAGAACGCTGAAGCCGAAGTTAAAGACAACGGCAACGGTACTCATACTGTAACCATCAAAGACGGTAACGGTAATACCACTACTACCATCGTTAAAGACGGTGCAACTGGCGCTACTGGTGCAACTGGTGCAGATGGTAAGAATGCTAAAGCCGAAGTTAAAGACAACGGCAACGGTACTCACACTGTAACCATCACTGATGGTGAAGGTAATACCACTACTACTATCGTTAAAGATGGTACAGCTGCAGCTAAGGGTGATACCGGTGCTAAAGGTGAAGATGGTAAGAATGCTAAAGCCGATGTTAAAGACAATGGCAACGGCACTCACACTGTAACCATCACTGATGGCGAAGGTAATACCACTACTACTATCGTTAAAGACGGTAAGAACGCTGAAGCCGAAGTTAAAGACAACGGCAACGGTACTCACACTGTAACGATCAAAGACGGTAACGGTAATACCACTACTACCATCGTTAAAGACGGTGCAACTGGCGCTACCGGTGCAACTGGTGCAGATGGTAAGAATGCTAAAGCCGAAGTTAAAGACAACGGCAACGGCACTCACACTGTAACCATCACTGATGGCGAAGGTAATACCACTACTACTATCGTTAAAGATGGTACAGCAGCAGCTAAAGGTGATACCGGTGCAACTGGTGCAGATGGTAAGAATGCTAAAGCCGACGTTAAAGACAACGGCAATGGCACTCACACTGTAACCATCACTGATGGCGAAGGTAATACCACTACTACTATCGTTAAAGACGGTAAGAACGCTGAGGCCGAAGTTAAAGACAACGGCAACGGTACTCACACTGTAACCATCAAAGACGGTAACGGTAATACCACTACTACGATCGTTAAAGACGGTGCAACTGGCGCTACCGGTGCAACTGGTGCAGATGGTAAGAATGCTAAAGCCGAAGTTAAAGACAACGGCAACGGTACTCACACTGTAACCATCACTGATGGCGAAGGTAATACCACTACTACTATCGTTAAAGATGGTACAGCTGCAGCTAAGGGTGATACCGGTGCTAAAGGTGAAGATGGTAAGAATGCTAAAGCCGACGTTAAAGACAACGGCAACGGCACTCACACTGTAACCATCACTGATGGCGAAGGTAATACCACTACTACTATCGTTAAAGACGGTGCAACTGGCGCTACTGGTGCAGATGGTAAGAATGCTAAAGCCGAAGTTAAAGACAACGGCAACGGCACTCATACTGTAACCATCACTGATGGCGAAGGTAATACCACTACTACCATTGTTAAAGATGGTACAGCTGCAGCTAAAGGTGATACCGGTGACAACGGTAAGTCTGCTGAAGGTAAAGTTGAGCGTGATGAAGCTAAAGGTACTTCTACCATCACTATCAACAACTTCGATAAAGACGGTAAAGTCATCTCTACTTCTACTGCAACCGTGAAAGATGGTAAAGACGGTAAAGACGGTAAAGATGCTGATGGCACCTTCGGTCTGGTTGACGAGACTGGTACTACTGACGGCTCTATCTCCAAACCTCTGAATAACACTATTCAGATTAAAGGTGATGCGGGTACTAAAGTTCAAGTATTCGACAAAGCAACCGGTAAGACTTCAGAGAAAGAAGTTCAAAACATCTTCGTTAAGAAAGACGGCGATGCGCTGAAAGTCAGCATGAACCCTGATCTGACCGTTAACAGTGTTACTACTAACGAACTGAAAGCAGGTCCTGTAACCATCAACCAAGGTGGTATCGATGCCGGCAATACTACTATCCAAAATGTTGCTCCAGGTAAGAAAGGTACCGATGCAGTTAACGTTGACCAGCTGAACCAAAAATTCGGCGATGTGAACAGCAATGTGAACAAGGTTGACAACAACGCCCGCGCAGGTGTGGCTCAAGCTCTGGCTACTGCCGGTCTGCCACAAGCTTACTTGCCAGGTAAGAGCATGCTGGCTATCGGTGGCGGTCACTACCGCGGTGAAACCGGTTACGCTGTCGGCTTCTCTAGCATCTCCGATGGTGGTAACTGGATCATCAAAGGTACTGCTTCCGGCAACTCACGTGGTCACTTCGGTGCTACCGCAGCAGTTGGTTACCAATGGTAATCTGACTTTCAGACGGCCTGAAAAGGCCGTCTGAAAAGACGAAGCAAAGTAAATGCGGCCTATTTAGGCCGCATTTTTTTATGCTTAGATTATGTGTTGGGTTTATTCGATGAATTAATCATCATAGTAGCCAAAGAGAAATGAATATATCTTTAGCAGTCTGTTGTAATTTAAAAGGCCGTCTGAAACATCATTTGATGTTTCAGACGGCCTTTCATTTATTCGAACGATATGGCATTAGTCCCAAATATTTGCGCGTTCGACTTCTTTCCATGCGTCTAGAATCAGGCTGCCGTCGTTGTCTTTCAGCAAAGCGGCATCTGAGAGCATACGGCGCCAAGTGCGGGCATTTTTTAGGCCGTGCATCAAGCCCAGTGCATGGCGGACGATGTGGCGTAGGATGGTGCCGCGCCCTGAGGCGATTTGTTCGCGGCTGTATGCGTATAGCCAAGCTGCTAAATCTGCGTATTGGATTGGTGCGTGTGTGTCGTTGTAAAACAGTACATCCCAATTGCGCATCAGCATTGGATTATGATAAGCCTCGCGCCCGATCATGACCCCATCGACAAATTTCAGATGTTCGGCGATTTCTTCGTTGGTGGTGATGCCGCCGTTAATCAAAATTTCCAAGTCGGGAAAATTTTGTTTTAAGCGATAGACGTATTCATATTTGAGTGGCGGGACTTCGCGGTTTTCTTTCGGGGATAAACCGTCTAACCAAGCATTACGCGCATGGACGATAAATGTGCGGCAGGCTGTTTTTTTGTGTAATGTTCCCACAAAATCTGCTACGACTTGATATTCTGTTTGTCTGTCTACACCGATGCGGTGTTTGACCGTCACCGGAATTTCAACTGCATCCTGCATCGCGTTCAAACAATCTGCCACCAAATCTACATCATTCATCAGGCAAGCGCCGAAAGCGCCTTTTTGAACGCGTGGGCTGGGGCAGCCGCAATTTAGGTTGACTTCATTATAGCCATACGCTTCAGCCGCTTTGGTAGCGATTGCCAAGTCATGCGGATCTGAGCCGCCAAGCTGTAAAGCTACCGGTTGCTCGCCTTCGTTGAAACTCAAAAAGCGGTCTTTATCTCCGTAAACTACTGCGCCTGAATTGACCATTTCGCTATAAAGCCAAGCATTGCGTGTAATTTGTCGCGCCATAAAGCGATAGTGTCTGTCTGTCCAATCAAGCATAGGTGCGACAGACAAGTGGCGGGAAGGTAGGGAAGAAGCAGGCATTGAGATGACTTTCAAACAAAATAATGCATTATATAGTGTATTAAATTGACTTTCGATATCGGCCGGTAAATCAAAATTATATATAAGGATCACTGGGTCAGCCGTGTTGTAGCTAAGGCTAAATCCATTCATTGTGGTGGAAATCCAATATTCAGACGGCCAAATAAGTTTTAAAATGTCAAACAACAAACCATTAGAATGATAAGGAAAAAAACATGGCACAATTTTTCGCCATCCATCCCGATAATCCCCAAGACCGCCTCATCAAGCAAGCCGCCGATATTGTCCGCAGTGGCGGCGTCATCGTTTACCCTACGGATTCCTGCTATGCACTGGGTTGCAAACTCGGCGACAAAAATGCGATGGAGCGCATTCTCACGATTCGCAAAATCGATCAAAAACACCACCTGACCTTGATGTGTGCCGATTTGAGTGAATTGGGTACTTACGCCAAAGTGGATAATGCCCAGTTCCGCCAGCTCAAAGCAGCTACGCCCGGCAGCTACACCTTTATCCTGCAGGCAACCAAAGAAGTACCCAATCGCACGCTTCATCCCAAGCGCAAAACCATCGGCCTGCGTGTTCCTGATAACGCTACTGCCTTGGCACTTTTGCAAGAATTGGGCGAACCTATTTTAAGTTGCACCCTCATGCTGCCTGAAGACGAAGAGCCGTTGACCGATCCATACGAAATTCGAGACCGTCTTGAACATGCTGTCGATTTGGTTATCGATGGTGGCTGGTGCGGTACTGAGCCGACGACGGTTATCGATATGACCGATGGCACCGAGCTGATTCGTCAAGGCAAGGGCGATATTGCCGTATTCGGTTTGTAAAACCATCTACGTTTGTATAAGTAGGGATATGCGTATTCTTTCTATGACGTATTAAAAGCATATTGCCGATTTTATTGATAGCTTAAAAACCAAATTATTTAAGCAAGTAGTTGTTCAATATCATTTCATTAAAGGCCGTCTGAAACATTTCAGACGGCCTTTTTCTTTCGTTTTTTAATAAATAATATTTTAAATAATTGGCATATGAGTTGCATGGTTACTGTGTTTGCTTGTGACTTGTCAATGGAATGCAACACACCGCTTATTAATAGAAACATGGCTGAAACCCTTTTGATGATTGGTTTTTTGGTTGAAAGCCGTAATTTTATTTAGAAATTAAAGATAATCGGTTGATATTTCTGACTAGCGGATATTTAGTAAGTATGAAATACTATTTCACTTCGAGATAGTAAAAGACCTAAATTTCGTCTTAAAGTGACAATAAACGTCAGCTCGAAGCAAGCATTTTGCAGGGAAATCCTCCGCAATAGATTTTTTAAAGTAGCGTCATGCTCACGCCTACGCTTTTACCCATCATAAAAAGAGAAAGACACACTAATGAATAAGATATTTAAAGTCGTTTGGAACCGTACGATTCAATCTTTCGTTGTAACGTCCGAATTGGCCAAAGGCCGTGTGAAATCGTCTGCAGAACAAAACAGTACAGATGTATCTGCCGAATCCGGTAAAAATGGTATCGCGACAGTTTTCAGATTGACAGTGATTTCGGCAGCTCTTTTGGGTGCAGGTAATTCGTATGCGGCAACTGCGGGACGTGGGCTAATTGCGGTTGATCCTCCAACCAGTGCTACTGCGGTCAGCGGTGCAACAGCGACCGGTATTGGTGCTCTGTCAGTAGGAGCATCAGCCAATGCCACGGCTAATGGTGCAGTTGCGGTAGGTACGAGTGCAAATGCAACACATAATAACAGTCTTGCTGTTGGTACAAATGCCAAGGCTACCCAAACTCATGCTGTTGCGATGGGTGCAGATACAAGTGCAAGTAGTTCATATGCAACAGCGATAGGTAAAAGTGCCAATGCTGTTTCTGCAGATTCAACAGCACTGGGTGCAGATTCCAAAGCAAATGGTACGCAAGCGACAGCGGTAGGTAAGAATGCTCTTGCCAACAATGTTAGTACTACAGCGCTTGGTAATGAAGCTCAGGCTTATGGTATTGGCTCAATGGCTTTGGGTAAATCCAGTACATCAAGAGGTCAAGACGGCATTGCGATTGGCAGCGGCAGTCAGGCTGCAGCCAATGCGCAAAATGCCATTGCAATCGGTACCAATGCAGTGGGTTATCAAAGTGAGTCTATCGCTATAGGTAATTCAACCCAAGCTCAAACTGGAAACACCATTGCCATCGGTAAAAGTGCAGTGGCAAATTCTCCAAGTTCGGGTAGTGCGCTATCAAGTGCTATTGCACTTGGTGCAGACGCGAATGCAACCGGCCTTGGTACGATTGCTATTGGACGTGCATCTGGGGTTCTTTCCCAAAACATTATGCACCCGGGTTTAACTCACAATAATATTGCTATTGGTAATACGGCTCGAGTAGGCGATTCAAGTAGTCCTAAGATAACTCAGGCTATTGCTATTGGTTCAGGTAACCGTGTCGATGCACAGGGCAGACCTGAGGGCGCGTGGGCAAAGGGTGACCAATCTATTGCGGTTGGTGGTAATGTTGTAGCTGAGGGTAATTCATCTATCTCGGTGGGTGGTGATGACCTTGATAGTGTTGGTGGTACCCAATATTCAGGCAGCGCAACGGACAAATTCATCAAATACAATGCCCAAGGTGCGAAAGTTGGTGAATATGCGCTACGTGGTAAAAATCTGCGGGATATCTATAAAGAAATGACCGGAGATACAATGAATAGCGGGGTTTATGGTAATACCATTGCCGGTCAAGGTTCTGTTGCATTAGGTGTGCAGTCTAATTCATCTGCCGATTTGTCTCTGGCTATTGGTACTAAATCTCAAGCCACTGCCTTTGGTGGTGTAGCTTTGGGTACAGGTGCAAAAGCAACTTTGCTGAACTCTGTGGCTTTGGGTACGGCTTCTAAAACCGATAAAGAAGGTCGGGCATACGTTCAACGCGAAATTATGGGTGTAACCTACACTTGGGCAGGCGGTCAAACTACCGATGCCGGTGATGTTGTGTCTGTTGGTTCTCAAGGTTACGAACGCCAAATTATCAATGTATCCCCTGGCGATATTTCTGCTACTTCTACTGATGCCATCAACGGCTCTCAACTTTATGGCGTATTGAATGCGCTTGAACGCGTTCGTTATTTTTCTGTTAAGTCAGAAGAAGGCAAAACTGACGGTACGAAAAACTGGAATAATGATGGCGCAAAAGCAACCAATTCGATTGCCATCGGACCAAATGCAGCAACAAGTACAGGTGCGACGGGTAGTGTTTCCTTGGGCCATAATGCCAACGTACTTGGTTCGTCTTCTGTTGCCGTTGGCCCAAATGCAACTGTAACTTCAGGAACTGTGGGTGCCGTGGCTTTAGGCTCTAATGCCAATTCTCGCGGTACAGGTTCTATCGCCATAGGTTTGAATACAGAAAATGATCGCAATTACTCTATAGTCGTCGGTGCTCACAGTAGAGCCAACTACGAAAATGCAACCGTTGTCGGTGCAAGGGCAGCAGCACAAAATAACGGTACGGCAATGGGCTATTTGTCAAATGCAGTCGGTGATGATTCTGTTGCAATTGGTCATCAGGCACAGACTGCTCAATCTTATTCTATCGCCATTGGTAAGCAGGCAAACAGTTCAGGCCTTTATTCCACCGCTATTGGTTCCTCAGCCCAAGCTGCCGGGCAGAATAGTTTTGCCGGCGGTAATAATGCAAAAGCGACTGGAAGCGATTCAGTTGCGTTGGGTAATGGTGCGACGACTACGGTTGGTAGCTCTGTTGCATTGGGCAATGGTGCTGTTGGCACTGCCAATAATTTTGATGCAACAGCTAAAAATGCAACATTCAAAAACGATAGCGGCGCTGCGACCAATGTCAGCTATGCGGCTTCTTCATCCTCCAAAACAGGCGCGGTTTCTGTAGGCAGCGCAGGCAATGAACGCCAAATCCAGAATGTTGCTGCAGGCCGTATTTCCGCCACTTCAACCGATGCAGTTAATGGTAGCCAACTGTACACTGTTATGAACAATGTTGGACACAATATCCAACAAAACGGTACAGACAAATCCCGTATCAATAACAACGGTACAGTCAACTACGCTAATGGCAACTTGACGACCGTTGCAGTTACCGATGGCGAGAATGCATCAAAAGTCCAAATCAACGTCACTCAAGGCACATTGTCTGTCAATAATAATGGCACAGTTTCCGCACCGACTGCCGGTGTAGCGACTGCTGGTGATGTAGCCAATGCCATCAATAATGCCAAAACCACAACCAATGTAGCGGCAGGCAGCAACACGCACGTTAATAAAACAACTTCAGGCAAAGAAACCACTTATACCGTCAGCGCAGATAAAGCAACTGTACAAGTTTCCAATGCTTTGAATTTGACCTCCAATACTACAACTGCATCCGATGGCGCAGTCACAACTAATTACAGTATCGATCTCGCTCAAAGCACTAAAGATAACATCCAAAAAGGCGTAGATGCCAAAACCGCCGTTGACAGCAAAGGCCTGACCTTTAGCGGCGACAACGGCAGCACCAATATCGAAAAACTCGGCTCCACCGTGACCGTTGCCGGCGACGACAACATCACCACCGAAGCCCAAG
>NZ_JBQCUZ010000015.1:0-16047 GCF_051962755.1 Neisseria sp. P0008.S004 | reverse complement strand
TTTTACTTTAGAAATTTCTACGCCAGCTTTAATTTGACCGTACAGAGTTACGTCAGCCATAGCTGCAACAGGCAGGGTAGCCAGAGTCAGGGCAATCAGGGATTTTTTCATTGCTGTTTTCCTTTTTTAAGTGTGAAGAAGCGAGCATTCGTTCTTCTTATTACGATATCGTTCTGTTTCAACGATTCCATGACCATAATATAAAGGTTATGGCTTAAGAAAACAAATTTTCCTCTTGTTTTAGGCGTATTTTTGTTGGGAAACGTTGTTTTTTGCAGACAGAGTAGGTATAGAAAATAGTCGTTTATTTCGTAATATGTTTTTTTAAAAGGAAATTTTAGGAGAATCATGAAAGACAGTTTATAGAGGTTGGGGGTAAATGTTGTTTATATTGTCTTCAGACGGCCTTGTTGAGTGAGGTTTATAGTGTATTGGGTTTTAAAATTATAAAAAAACCTGCCTGAGTAATCAGGCAGGTTTCATTTGCTTGAAAGACAGATTAGTTTTTGTCTTGGTCAACCAGTTTGTTTTTAGCGATCCAAGGCATCATAGAACGCAGTTGTGCACCCACTTTTTCAATTTGGTGGTCGGCGTTCAGACGGCGACGGGCAGTCATGCTGGCGTAGTTGGTTGCGCCTTCTTGGATGAACATTTTCGCATATTCGCCGCTTTGAATGCGGTATAGCGCTTTTTTCATCGCAGCTTTGGTTGCAGGAGTCACTACTTCAGGGCCGGTAACGTATTCACCGTATTCGGCATTGTTGGAAATGGAGTAGTTCATGTTGGCAATACCGCCTTCGTACATCAGGTCAACGATCAGTTTCAGCTCGTGCAGACATTCGAAGTAGGCCATTTCTGGAGCGTAACCGGCTTCAACCAAAGTTTCAAAGCCGCATTTCACCAATTCAACTGCGCCACCGCACAATACGGCTTGTTCGCCAAACAGGTCGGTTTCGGTTTCTTCGCGGAAGTTGGTTTCGATTACGCCGCCTTTAGTGCCGCCGTTGGCTGCTGCGTAAGACAGGGCGATGTCTTTGGCTTTGCCGCTTTTATCTTGGTAAACGGCGATCAAGGAAGGTACGCCGCCGCCTTTCAGGAATTCGCTGCGTACGGTGTGGCCTGGGCCTTTAGGGGCGATCATGATAACGTCGAGGTCGGCGCGAGGTACGATTTGGTTGTAGTGTACGTTGAAGCCGTGAGCGAACGCCAATACTGCGCCTTCTTTCAAGTTAGGATCGATTTCGTTTTTGTATACGATAGGTTGGTTTTCGTCAGGCAACAGAATCATTACAACGTCGGCTGCTTTAGTTGCTTCAGCAACGGTGCGCACGTCGTGGCCGGCTGCTTCGGCTTTTTTCCAAGAGCTGCCTTGGCGCAGACCGATTACGACATTTACGCCGGAATCTTTCAGGTTTGCTGCGTGTGCGTGACCTTGTGAACCGTAGCCGATGATGGCAACGGTTTTGCCTTTGATCAGAGAAAGGTCAGCGTCTTTATCGTAATAAACTTGCATTTTATTTCCTTAGTGTAAGAGGGTTCCGGATAATCCGGGTTGAGTTAAAAGTAATAGGGGATTAGGCAGGGACTTGGTTCATCAAGACGATTTCCAATGCTTCGGTTTTTCCTTCGATGAATTTGACGAAGTTTTGGAAATGTTCGCTGGCATTGTGCTCATCAATAGCTGCTTGGGATTTCCAGCTTTCTACGAATACGAAACGGTTGGGTTTGCCGATTTCTTGGTGCAGGTCGTAGCTGATGTTGCCTTCTTCTGCACGGCTGGCTTTGACCAATTCTTTAAATTGGGCAGCCAGAGCCTCGGTGTATTCGGGTTTGACGGTAACTAATGCAACGATTTGGATGCTTGACATATTTGTCTCCTACTGTTTTTCAGACGGCCTTTGTTGAAAGTAAAAGGCCGTCTGAACGATACAGCGTTAAATTTTCAAAATACGCTCGCCACGACCGATACCGGCTGCGCCTGTGCGTACGGTTTCCAAAATTTGGGCGCGACCGACTGTTTCGAGGAAAGAGTCGAGTTTTTCGGTGGAACCTGTGATTTCGATGGTGTAGCTGCGGTCTGTTACATCAATAACACTGCCGCGGTAGATTTCGGTCAATCGTAGGAATTCGTCGCGGTCTTTGCCGACGGCGCGGACTTTTACCAACATCAGTTCGCGTTCGACAAAACGGCTTTCGTTCAAGTCAACCACTTTGATAACTTCAATCAGTTTGTTGAGTTGTTTGGTGATTTGCTCGATAACGTGTTCGTCGCCATGAGTAACGATGGTCATGCGAGACAAGGTTTTGTCTTCGGTTGGCGCAACAGCCAAGGAGTCGATATTGTAATCGCGTGCGGAGAACAAACCTACCACACGGCTCATCGCACCTGATTCGTTTTCCATCAGAATAGATAAGATATGTCGCATTTTTCTCTCCTTACGCTGACAATGTTTCGCGCATATGCGGCGGCAGAACCATCTCGTCCAAGCCTTTGCCGTTGCCGACCATAGGCAGTACGTTTTGTTTCTTGTCGGTCAAGAAATCGAGGAATACCAGACGGTCTTTTTGGTTTAATGCTTCCAGTAAAGCGCCTTCTACATCGGATTTCTTGTCCACACGGATGCCGATATGGCCGTAGGCTTCAGCCAGTTTGACAAAATCAGGCAATGAGTCGAAATAGGTTTCCGATTCACGGTTGCCGTAATAAAGTTCTTGCCATTGGCGGACCATGCCGAGGTAGCCGTTGTTCAGGGTAACGACGTTAACCGGAACTCGGTATTGGAAGCAGGTCGACAGCTCTTGGATGTTCATCTGAATCGAGCCTTCGCCGGTGATGCAGAATACATCTTGATCAGGAGCGGCCAGTTTCGCACCGATGGCATATGGCAAGCCGACGCCCATTGTGCCTAAACCGCCGGAATTGAGCCATTGGCGCGGACGCTCGAATGGGTAATATTGAGCGGTAAACATTTGGTGTTGACCGACATCGGAAGTAATGATGGCAGAATTATTGGTGATTTCGGCCAGTTTTTGAATGACGTATTGCGGTTTGATGATTTCGCTTTCATTATCAAACCACAGGCAGTTGCGAGAACGCCATTCTTCAATGCTTCTCCACCATTTATCCAATGAGTCGGCAGCAGGTGCAGATTCTTGCTTGCCCCACAATTGAATCATTTCGGACAATACGTTTTTCACGTCACCGACAATCGGGATATCCACTTTGACGCGTTTGGCAATGCTGGACGGGTCAACGTCGATATGAATAATTTTTTTGGCTTTTTCAAAGAATTTGGACGGTACGGAAATCACGCGGTCATCGAAGCGCGCACCGATTGCCAGTACAACGTCTGCATTTTGCATGGCGAGGTTGGCTTCGTAAGTGCCGTGCATACCCAGCATACCCAAGAATTGGCGGTTGCTGGAAGGGTATGCACCCAAGCCCATCAATGTACCGGTACAAGGAGCGCCGATCATGCGGACGAATTTGGTCATTTCCTCAGAGGCATTGCCCAAAACCACGCCGCCGCCGAAGTAAACAATAGGGCGTTTGGCGGAAGCCAGCATTTGTACGGCTTTTTTGATTTGACCGATGTGGCCTTGTACAACCGGTTGGTAAGAGCGGATGAAGATGTCTTCTTGCGGATAGCTGAATTTAGCCATTGCTTGGGTGACATCTTTAGGAACATCGACAACAACGGGACCCGGACGGCCGCTTGCGGCGATTTGGAAAGCTTTTTTGATGGTGTCTGCCAACTCAGCGATATTGGTTACCAAGAAGTTGTGTTTGACACAAGGGCGAGTAATGCCGACTGTATCCACTTCTTGGAATGCGTCTGTCCCGATGAGGGAATTGCCCACCTGGCCGCTGATGACTACTAACGGAATAGAGTCACTGTAAGCAGTGGCGATACCGGTCAGGGCATTGGTTACGCCCGGGCCGGAAGTCACCAAGGCAACGCCGACTTTGCCGCTGACACGGGCATAGGCATCTGCCGCATGTACGGCTGCCTGTTCGTGGCGAACCAGGATGTGCTTGAATTTATTGAGTTGGAAAAGGGCATCGTAGATTTCGATAACCGCACCGCCCGGATAGCCGAATACATACTCGACACCTTCGGCTTTGAGACTTTGCACGATGATTTGTGCGCCAGATAATTGCATATTGACCTCTTTTATATGGTCTCAAACCAATAGGAACAATCCGCCTCACCACAGCACCTGTAATGCAATTCCACCAAGCAGCGATTTAGGGTACGCGCACTGAGGGAATACGATGACAGTCAGACTATCCAAGCAATTGGAAAGAAACACAGAGTTTGTGAAAAAGAGTAGAAACGATAACGCAATCCGACTGTACAAGCAAGACAAAATCTTTCATCTTTTAACATTTAAGGAGTGAAAATAGATTATCGTTTGATTTTAAAGAAATAAAAAAACGGTTTTATTGAGCTTGATGTGGGTGGATTGTTGACAGTTTGAGTAAGGAGAAGGTTTTTGCAAATTTTGCAAACAAAGAATAGCAAAAAACCTCTTGACCGAATCAAGAGGTTTTTTAAATTTGGTGCCCAGGGTCGGACTCGAACCGACACACCTTGCGGCGGGGGATTTTGAGTCCCCTGCGTCTACCAATTTCGCCACCTGGGCTAGCGAAGAAGTCGTCATTATAGCGAGTTCTCGAATCTTGTAAAGCAGTAATTGAAAAAAAATTGGATTATTTTTATATTTGTTTGATTTTTAATGAATTAAACTTTTTGTGTTTGATGGTTATCTAAATGGGAGGCAGATTTTTAAAACAAAAAAAGCAGTATTTATCTGCAAAAGGGCTACATTTAATGTGTTAAACGCGTTAATATGAAGATGTTTTGTTTTTATATCGGCCGGGCAGTTGTTTGGCCTTACTTATTTGAAACGGTTTTGGAGAAAATTTATGCTTTCCGTCACACGAACTTTCTTACTCAGTGCTTTTGCGTTGGCTGCTCTGGCTGCTTGTCAGCCTAAAGAGGAGGCCAAAGAGGCTTCTTCGACACCTGCAACTTCTGCTGCGCCTGCTGCTTCCGGTGAGTCTGCACCCAAAGTGCAAGCGCGTGGTACCGATATGCGCAAAGAAGACATTGGCGGCGACTTTACATTGACCGATGGCGACGGCAAACCTTTCAGCCTGAGCGATTTGAAAGGCAAAGTGGTTATCCTGTCTTTCGGCTATACCCACTGTCCTGACGTATGCCCAACCGAGTTGCTGACTTATAGCGACACGTTGAAACAATTGGGCGATCAGGCTAAAGACGTGAAAGTAGTATTTGTCAGCATCGACCCTGAGCGCGATACGCCTGAAGTAATCGGCAAATACGCCAAACAGTTCAACCCTGATTTTATCGGCCTGACGGCTACCGGCGATCAAAGCCTGCCTGT
This sequence comes from Neisseria sp. P0008.S004, assembly GCF_051962755.1. NCBI lineage: Bacteria > Pseudomonadati > Pseudomonadota > Betaproteobacteria > Neisseriales > Neisseriaceae > Neisseria > Neisseria sp. P0008.S004. Next base: position 10,635 of record NZ_JBQCUZ010000015.1, on the reverse strand, counting down.
TATCAAACAGCAATACCGTGTGGTATCGGCTAAAGTAAACCAAAAAGAAGACAGTGAAAACTATTTGGTTGACCACTCTTCAGGCGCATATTTGATTGATAAAAACGGCGAAGTGGCGATTTTCTCGCCTTATGGCAGCGAGCCGGAAACGATTGCGGCTGATGTGAAAACTTTATTGTAAAACCGTAGTTAAGGCCGTCTGAAATGGATTGTGGATTTCAGACGGCCTTCTTGCTTTTGATACGGCAAAGGAAAAGAAAAAAATGACCGACACACTTTTAACGATTGCTTTATCCAAAGGGCGGATTTTTGAGGAGACACTGCCGCTATTGGCCGCCGCCGGTATTGTGCCTGCGGAAGAGCCGGAAAAGTCGCGCAAGCTGATTATTGGTACCAATCATGACAATATCCGTTTGGTAATTGTACGCGCGACCGACGTGCCGACTTATGTGCAATATGGTGCAGCGGATTTCGGTATTGCCGGTAAGGACGTGCTGATCGAGCATGGCGGAGATGGCCTGTATCAACCCTTAGATTTACACATCGCCTCATGCCGCATGATGGTTGCGGTTAAAAAAGGTTTTGATTACGCCGCCGCTTCCAAACCCGGCAGCCGCTTGCGGATTGCCACCAAATACCCCGACATCGCCGCCGAACACTTTGCCGACAAGGGTGTGCATGTGGACATCATCAAACTGTACGGCTCGATGGAGCTTGCGCCTTTGGTCGGTTTGAGCGACGCGATTGTTGATTTGGTTTCCAGCGGCAATACTTTGAAAGCCAATGGTTTGGAAGCTGTGGAACATGTGGCTGATATTTCCAGCCGCTTGGTGGTCAACAAAGCGGCGTTGAAAACCAAATATGCGCTGTTGAATCCGATTATTCAGGCATTTGAAAATGCCGCTAAGGCCGTCTGAAAAGTTTTTGGCAAAAATTGTCTGCCAACCCAGTTTGAAAGCCCTGTCATGATACAAAGCAAACCGACACTCGATACGATTCTTTCCCATCGTTCCATCCGCAGGTTTACTTCCGAGCCGATTGCCGATGAAATTCTCGATACGCTGGTGCGCGCCGGGCAGCAGGCTTCGACTTCCAACAACCTGCAATGCGTTTCTATCATCCGCGTATCCGACCTTGCGCTGAGGCAGGGGATACATGAAGCGGCAGGAAGCGCACCTTATATTGTCCATTGTGCGGAATTTTTACTATTTTGCATCGATTTCTCTAAACACAAGGCGATGTTTCCCGATGCGCAAATTGATTGGGCGGAAGTCACCCTGATTGGCGCGGTCGATGCTGGCATTATGGCGCAAAACGTATTGCTTGCCGCTGAATCGCTTGGGCTGGGCGGCGTGTATATCGGTGCGTTGCGCAATGATGCACAAAAAGTGTCGGACGTATTGAACCTGCCGGATTATTGCGTGCCTTTGGTGGGGCTGTGCCTCGGTTATCCCGACCAAGACCCGCCGCTCAAGCCGCGCCTGCCTAAGGAAATGGTGTATGCCGAAAATACCTGCCCAAGCCTGAATGCCGAGGCGGTTGAAGCCTATAATCAGGCAGTGGCGGATTATTATGAGTTACGCAAGGGCAGCCCGATACCTTGGAAAGAATCGCTGGCCAAAACCTTGGGCAATCCTGTACGGCCGCATATGTTGTTGTTTTTGCAGAAAAAAGGTTTTTTGAAAAGATAATGTTCAGACGGCCTATGTGTGGCTGAGGCCGTCTGAAAACAATAGGAACGAAACAAGGAAGAGAGCAAACCATGAAGAAACTCGACACCCAATCCCCTGATTTTCAAGCCGAACTCAAAGCACTGCTTGCTTTTGAAACCGCGCAAAATCCTGAAATCGACCATATTGTTGCCGACATCTGCGCCGATGTTCAAAAACGCGGCGATGCGGCGCTGATTGAATACACCAACCGCTTTGACGGCACATCCGCTCAAACCATCGACGATTTAATTCTGACACAAGACGATTTGCAGTCTGCTTTTGAGCGTTTGCCTGAAAACATTCAGACGGCCTTGAAAACGGCCGCAAGACGGGTAGAAAGCTACCATAAACACCAAAAAATGGAGTCGTGGACTTACGAAGACGAAGACGGCACGCTTTTGGGTCAACAGATTACGCCGCTTGACCGTGTCGGTATTTATGTTCCGGGTGGTAAAGCCGCTTATCCGAGTTCTGTCATCATGAACGCTATGCCTGCCCACGTTGCCGGCGTGAAAGAAATCATCATGGTCGTTCCCACTCCGAAAGGCGAGCGCAACGATATTGTGTTGGCGGCTGCTTTTGTGGCCGGTGTGACTAAAGTGTTTACGGTCGGCGGCGCTCAGGCGGTTGCGGCTTTGGCTTATGGTACGGAATCTGTGCCTCAAGTCGATAAGATTACCGGCCCGGGCAATGCCTTTGTCGCTGCGGCCAAACGACGCGTGTTCGGCGTGGTCGGTATCGATATGGTGGCAGGGCCGTCTGAAATTTTGGTGATTGCCGATGGTACGACGCCTGCCGATTGGGTGGCCATGGATTTGTTCAGTCAGGCGGAACACGATGAAATTGCACAAGCGATTTTGATCGGCACTTCTCAAGCATATTTGGACGAAGTTCAGACGGCCATGAACAGTTTGATCGAAACCATGCCGCGCCGTGCGATTATTGAAGCTTCATTGGGCAACCGCGGTGCAATGATTTTGGCTAAAGATTTGGACGAAGCCTGCGAAATCGCCAACTATATTTCTCCCGAACACTTGGAATTGTCGGTTGAAAATCCGCAAGAGTGGGCGAAAAAAATCCGCCACGCCGGCGCTATTTTCATGGGACGCTATACCAGTGAAAGCCTTGGCGACTATTGCGCAGGCCCCAACCACGTTTTGCCGACCAGCCGCACGGCGCGTTTCTCTTCTCCTTTGGGAACATATGATTTCCAAAAACGCTCCAGTCTGATTCAGGTTTCAGAACAAGGTGCGCAGAAATTGGGCAAAACCGCCAGCGTGTTGGCGCATGGCGAAAGCTTGACCGCGCACGCCAGAGCGGCTGAGTTCCGTTTGAAAGACTGAGTGAAACGTTGAAGTCGTAAGAAATCCAAAAAGGGCATCTAAACAGATGCCCTTTTTATTGTGATGAAGGTTTGGCCGATAAGGCATCAGGCCGTCTGAAAACAGGGTTAACGGTTTTTCAGCCAGTCATTACGCATTTGTGCGGCTTCTTCAAAATAGCGGTAAAGCTCGGTTTTGTTGCCGTCTGAAAGGAGTTGTTCCAATTTGGATAATTGTTCTTTCAAATCGCTGGTCAGTTTGAGCAGGGCAGGTTGGTTGGCCATGCAGATGTCTGTCCAAACGGCAGGGTGGCTGGAGGCAATGCGGGTAAAGTCGCGAAAGCCTGTGGCGGCATAGGGGAGGTAGTTTTTGCCGTGCGGATGGTCAACCAAAGCGTGGACATAGGCAAAGGCGGCCAAGTGCGGCAAGTGGGAAACGGCGGCAAAAATATTGTCGTGTTCTTCGGCACTCATGGTCGAAATTTGCGAACCAACCGCCTGCCACAGGCTTTTCAACCGTCTTAGGCCGTCTGAAGCCTCTTGGCCGTGCAAGGTAATGATAAGGCGGCTGTTTTGAAACAAACCGCAACGCGCGGATTTTGCCCCGCTTTGATCCGAGCCGGCAATCGGGTGGGCGGCAAAACATTGCGGCAGGCGGTCGGACAAGTAGGTGCGGAAGGCATTGAGTGCCGATTGTTTGGTGCTGCCAACATCGGAAACGCAGGCCGTATCTTTTAAGAAGGGCTTGATGTCGCGGCATATGTCAGGCAGGACGGAGACAGGCGTGGCAATCAAAACCAAATCGGCATTGGCGATGCTTTCGGCGCAAATATTCGGATAGGCATGGTCGATGATGCCGCATTCGAGTGCGTAATTGAGGTTGTCTGCATTGGTGTCGATGCCGGTAACGCTTTGCACCAGTCCCAAGCGTTTGAGGTCGAGCATGAACGAACCGCCGATTAAACCGACGCCGATAAGGGTAATGTGGGGAAAAAAGGCGGAAGTGTTCATGGTTTGAATCCGGTTTAAGTGGAAAAGCTTATTTTAATCTGTCATCGAGGCCGTCTGAAAGATGGAATCAAGGTTTCAGACGGTCTTTTTTATGGTCGAATTTTCATGATTTAGGCATAGAAAACTCCGTTTAGTAGGAGCATGTAACCGATTATCAGATTTTCATACACTAAAATAATCATCTGAATTAGTATAACGTCTTAAAGTAAGTAATTGGTATCTTAAAGTAAATTATTACATCATATTTTATTTTGATTGATATCGAATAAAATAACTCACTCAGAAAGAAGGAATTTATGAGTTTTTCACAAACCGAATTAGTCAACGCAATGCGTTTGCTTTCTACCCGTCTGCCGCAGTTTCCGGAGCAGCAAAACCAAGTATCCCGTATGTTGCGCATCGTAACCGAACGTTTGAGCAGCCATTTGAACGAAAACCTGAAAGCGTTCGGCATCAATGAAAACCTGTGGTTTTCCCTGATGGCGGTTTACGTCAGCCCAAACAGCGAAATCCTGCCTTCGCGCTTGAGCGACCTGATGGACTTGACGCGCACCAGTGCAACACGCCTGTCGGACGATATGGTTGAGCGCGGCTGGGTAGAGCGTTATATCAATCAGAAAGACCGTCGTCAGATTGTGCTAAAATTAACCCCTTCGGGTGAGACCTTCATCCACGAAGTATGGCCGCAAATTGCCCGTCAGAGCGGCCAGGCGTGGGAAGATTTCACGAAAGAGGATTACGATACGCTGCAACACCTGTTGGGTAAACTGTTGAACCGTTTGGGCAATTAACAACAGACGGCCTGAAGGTCTGCGGCAGACACACATAAACGGAGTCTGTATGAAATTAGGTTTGGTCAAATCAAGCGTGTGCGTTGCCGCTGTTTCGCTGTTGGCGGCATGTGCACCGTTCGGCAAACAGTCGCCTTTGGATGAGACAACAGCCTATCCGCTGCCGCAAGGCCAATCTGCCGCTACTGCCCAAGACGGCTGGTGGATGAAGCTGAAAGATAAAAAATTAAACAATTTGATTGCTTCCGCCATTCAGACGTCTACCAATCTGCGTGTCGTCAAGGCAAGGTTTGAGCAGGCTCAGGCGCAGCTGGGCGTTGTGGGAGCTGCAAACAAACCGCAAGTCGGCTTGGGCGTTACAGGTCTGGGTGCTTATGTTTCACCCAAACCTCAAGCCGGTATGGTCGATACCGACCATACATTGGTTTTGGCGCACGCAGCCTTACAAGGCAGTTTGGTTTTCGACTTTTGGGGTAAAAACCGAGAGCAGATTCAAGCTGTTTTAGGAAAAAGCAGGGCTGCGGTGTATGAAGCTCATCATATCCGCACCGAGTTGGCTCACGCCGTTGCCGCCCAATATTTTGCGTGGCAGATGGCGACAGAACAATTGGCTTTGTTGGATACGCGTATAGAGCTGGCGGATAAAGCATTGAAACTGATGCAACAACGCGTTAAAGCGCAGCTGGCTCCTGCCGATGCCTTGCACGCTCTGGAAATGGCGCAACAGCAATTACAGCTTGAAAAATCGGCATGGACTCAGAAAAATGAGAAAATCCGCAACAGTCTGGCTGTATTGACCGGCCGAGTGCCGGGTGCATTAAATGGACAAGTTCCGGAAAAAATGGCGGCTGTGCCGTCATTGCCGGTTAGTCGTATTGAAGCGGACTTGTTGGCGGCCCGTCCCGATATCGCGGCACAAAAAGCCTTGCTTGAAGAGAAATGGCATATCGTCAAATCGACCGAAGCAGAGTTTTACCCGAATATCGAATTAAAAGTTTTGGCAGGTATGACGCACATTGATGCGTTCAATCTGATTCGCGGACGGACTTCCGGTATGTTGGGCATTGTTCCGGCTTTGAATCTGCCATTGTTTACGTCCGGCGCGCTGCAGTCCAAATTGGCGGGCAAACGCGCTCAATATAACGAGCAGGTTGCCGTGTATGACCAAACTGTTTTGAACGCCATGCGTTCGGCGGCAGATGCCGTAGTGGACTATCAAAGCCTGAAAAGCCGACAAGATACTTGGAACAAGATGGTCAATATTGCCGATAAATCTGTGCAAAATGCGAAAGGACGTGTTCGTGCAGGTTTGGATAACGGCTTGACCGCTTTGCAAAAACAAGACGAAGCTGCGCGTACGAAAATGTCGGCGGTTCAATACCATGCAGAATATCTGACAGCTTGGAGTAACCTCAATGCCCAGTTGGGCGGTGGCTTTAAATTAAATAAGAAATAAACGTTTTATTAAAACGTAGGCCGTCTGAAAGTAATTTCAGACGGCCTTTTGCTTACCTTATTTACATTTGCTACCGGAAGAAATTATTGTAATGAATAGAGTGTAACTATAAAATATGACCCTTTAGCGCGTTAAACACGCGTATTGGGGACTGATAGTATAAGTCAGCGCCCAGCAAACAATAATATCGTTATCACATGTGCAGAATTAAAGTTAGGACTTATGGATACTCAATCGGAAAAAAATAATGTCCAAAAAGAACCGGAAGTAGTCGCTTCCGGCGCTAAAACGCATCGCAAACGCAATTTGGTTATCGTTACGCTTCTATTCCTTATTGCGGCAGCAGGAGTTGCTTTGGCGTATTTCCTGTTTTGGCAGCATGAAGAAGAAACGGAAGATGCTTATGTGGCCGGTCATTTGGTGATGATTACGCCGCAGGTGAACGGCACGGTGCGCAAAGTCATGTATGACGATACGGATGTCGTGAAAAAAGGCGATGTTTTGGTGGCTTTGGACGACAGCGATTTTCAGCTGGCATACGATCGCGCGCAAAATGAATTGATTCAGGCCATCCGTCAAAACAAACAGCAAACTGCGGTCAATTCAAAAGCCAAAGCGCAAGTGTTGTTACGCAAAGCCGATTTGGCCCGTGCGCAAGCCGATTTGCGCCGCCGCGAATCTTTGGCGGGTACGGAAGCGGTTTCCGGAGAAGAACTCAGCCATGCCCGTGCCGCTGTGGTTCAGGCTCAGGCTGCATTGAAAGCGGTTGAGGCGGAAGAAGTTTCTGCTCAGGCAGCGTTGGGCAGTAATATTCCTCTGCGCCAACAACCGGCAGTTCAGACGGCCATCAGCCACATCAAAGACGCTTGGTTGAATTTGCAACGTACGCAAATCCGTTCGCCGATTAGCGGCCAAATTGCCAAACGCAATGTCCAAGTCGGCCAACGTATCGTGCAAGGTACGCCGATGATGGCTGTTGTGCCTCTGTCTGAATTGTGGGTGGATGCCAACTTTAAAGAATCGCAACTGCGCAAAATGAAAATCGGCCAGCCTGTTGAAATGACAGCCGATTTGTACGGCAGTAAAGTGGTTTACCATGGCAAGGTAATGGGCTTGTCGGCCGGTACGGGCAGTGCGTTCTCATTACTGCCGGCACAAAACGCAACGGGCAACTGGATTAAAGTTGTGCAACGTGTACCGGTGCGTATCAGTTTGGATGCTAAAGAATTGCAACAAAATCCGCTCCGTGTCGGTTTGTCGATGACTGTTAAAGTCGATATTGCCGAGAAGGGCAGCGGTAAAGCCATGACTGCCGAAGCGGAACGAAATACTGCCTTGCCGGAAACGAAAAGTGTGGATTGGAAAGCCGCCGATGCTTTAGTCGATAAAATCTTCGAGCAATACGCAAAATAATCTTTTCAGACGGCCTGAGTCTTTTATTGAAGGCTCAGGCCGTCTGAAATATTGATTCTCTTCAATCGACCGCTTTGGCGGTTGTCTTATAGTTTATAAATATGAATTATCCGCCTTTACAAGGGTTTAAGCTGGTGTTGGCAACTTTGGCGCTCAGCTTGGCCGTATTTATGGAAGTCTTGGACAGCACCATCGCCAACGTCGCCGTGCCTGTTATTGCAGGGGATTTGGGTGCGGCTACCACGCAGGGAACTTGGGTGATTACCTCATTTGCCGTAGCCAATGCCATCTCTGTTCCCTTGACAGGTTTTTTGGCCAAGCGGTTCGGCGAGGTCAAAATCTTTATCGCCGCTGTGATCGGGTTTGTCGTAACGTCATGGCTGTGTGGCATTGCACATAATCTTCAAGCCTTGGTTTTTTTCCGTGTATTGCAAGGCTTCATCGCCGGGCCATTGATTCCCTTGTCCCAAAGCCTGTTGATGGCTTCTTATCCGCCTGAAAAACGAACATTGGCGCTGGCCTTATGGGCGATGACCGTCGTTGTTGCCCCTGTGTTGGGGCCGATTTTAGGCGGTTGGATTTCAGACAATTGGCATTGGGGATGGATTTTCTTTATCAATATCCCGATCGGGATTTTGTCTGCAACTATTGCTTGGAAGCAGCTTCGACACAGGGAAACTGAAATCGTCAGGGCGCCAATCGATTATGTCGGGCTGGTGTTGATGATTGTCGGTGTCGGCGCATTGCAAATGATGCTTGATAGAGGTAAGGAATTGGACTGGTTTGCCTCGGGAGAGATTATCGTTTTGGGCGTTACCGCTTTGGTGTTCCTGACCTATTTTATTGTTTGGGAGCTGGGCGAGAAATACCCGATTGTCGATTTGTCATTGTTTAGAAATAGAAACTTTACGATAGGCGTTGTTGCGACATCCTTGGGCTTTATGGTGTATATGGGTACATTGACCTTGCTGCCTTTGGTGTTGCAATCAAATCTCGACTATACCGCTACTTGGGCTGGTTTGGCTGCTGCACCGGTAGGTTTTCTGCCGATTATTCTGTCGCCGATTATTGGTAAGTTTGGCAATCGCGTCGATATGCGCCTGTTTGTCAGCGCTAGCTTCTTGGTGTTTGCCTATACATTCCATTGGCGAACCGACTTCTATGCCGGCATGGATATGAGCAACGTCGTTTGGCCACAGTTTTGGCAGGGTTTAGGCGTAGCCATGTTCTTCCTGCCCCTGACCAGTATCACCTTATCGCATATGAAGGGCAACCAAATTGCCTCGGCCAGTAGCTTGTCTAATTTCTTGCGAGTCTTTATGGGCGGTGTCGGTGTGTCCGTTGTCAGCACCATGTGGGAACGGCGCGAAGCTCTGCACCATACTCAGCTGACCGAACATATTAATTCATTGTCCTCAATCAGCAACCAATCTATTCAAGGCATGATGGCCAATGGCCTGAGCAAAGAGCAAGCCCTGGCTGCGATAAATAGTACTATTTCCCAACAAGGCTTTATTATTGGCTCAAATGAAATCTTCTTGGCAGGCAGTATCATATTCATCAGTATGATTCCCATTATTTGGCTGGCGAGACCTCCGTTTAGCGGTTCCGGCGGGGGAGGGCATTAGATAAAAGGCCGTCTGAATTTCAGACGGCCTTTTATCTATATATTATTTAAGAGTCAAGAGCAGATCCCTAAATGCATTTGGATCTTTAATAAACGTCATTTCTCCTGATTGAGGAAAATGGAAATCAAGTAGGCGTGATACCCAAAAACGAATACATCCTGCTCTTTGTGCAGTAGGGAAATACGCGCGTTCTTCATCAGATAATGGACGTACGCTTTCATAGCCGTGGATAAAGGCATCATAAAGGACAGGGTCTAACTTGTTATCAGCTGTTCGTGCCCAATCGTTAACTGCAATTGCCAGGTCGTACATGAAATTACCGTTACACGCATAATAGAAGTCGATAAAGCCGGAAACTTCATCTCCATTAAGCAATACGTTGTCCTTAAATAAATCGGCATGGATAATACCAGAAGGCAAATGCTCTCCCAGATTTTCATCTAAAGCGGCAATTTCAGATTGAAGCAGTGCGGCATCTTTAGAATCTAAAACAGGCAGCAACTGAGTGCAGGCATCGCGCCACCAGTCATCATAACGAGGGTTTTTCATTTTTAAAGGAAAGTCTTGACCGGCTAAATGCATTTTGGCCAGCATAGCACCGGTATGGAAGCATTGAGCCTCAGTTGGCCAGCCGGTATCCGAGCCATTCAAACAAGTAACCAAACAAGCCGGTTTTCCGGCCAAAATAGAATGCAGTCTGCCATCTTTGCGAGCAATCGGAGCAGCGCAGGCAACACCATTCAGACTCAAATGCTGGTTTAGTTCTAGAAAGAAAGGCAGTTCTTCTGATTTCAAAACCTCAAAAACAGTCAATACATAACGACCGGTTGAAGTAGTCAAAAAATAATTACTGTTAGTAATTCCTTGAGCAATCCCCTGCAAAGAAACAAAATCTCCCAAATCATATTGCAGAAGGAAGTCACGCATTTGAGTGTCGGAAACACTTGTATAGACAGACATAGCAAACTCGAGGCTGATATAAAAGAATCAAGGAAGCATCATACCAAAAAACAAGCGCTAATAATATAAATTAAAGCGAGGGTCAAATTCAAAAGGCCGTCTGAAAGAGCAATTCAGACGGCCTTTGTTTTGTGTTTTTTTGTATGTATGGATTGTGTAGGAAGGTTGTTGGAGTTTTTTATAAAATAAAAAACCCTGTTAAAACAGGGTGGTGGTTAAATTTCTGAAAATAATTTTGCGAAAGGTGTTGACGGGTTTTATTGTGAGGCGTATAGTTCGGTTCTTCGCTGCTGACGCGGTGAAGAAAACGAAGCAGACAGTATAACACAGTTAGTTAGAATTT
>NZ_JBQCUZ010000014.1:0-16439 GCF_051962755.1 Neisseria sp. P0008.S004 | reverse complement strand
ATGGGGCAGCTGTACAGAGGGGCTACTCCTTGATACAGCTGTTGGTGGTGATGCTGCTGGTTTCGATATTGGCGACGTAGGATATTAGGCCGTCTGAAAGATACTTAAGAATAGCTTTCAGACGGCCTTGTTGTAAGATGAATTTTTGATATTGGCGTACTTTTTTAAATACAGATAAAATCCCTGTTAATTATTTATAACGATATTTTTTAGGATACACAGTGCTTGCTTTGGATTATTGTCATCAAAAGGCTGCAGAAAGCCATTCCAGTTTTTTATCCGGCTTTCGTTTTTTATCGGTAGAAAAACGAAATGCGCTCACTGTTTTATATGCTTTTTGTCGCGAACTAGATGATGTGGTTGATGGCTGTACCGATCCAAATGTAGCTCAGATAACGTTGAATTGGTGGCGCAGTGATTTGGAGAAAGTATTTAATAATGAGATGCCTGAGCATCCCGTTCATCAAGCTTTAAAAGATATTCGGGTAAATTTTGATTTGCCGAAGAATGAATTTGAAGCTTTGATTGATGGCATGCAGATGGATTTGGAGCAGGCTCGTTATGGTAGTTTTGATGAATTAAAGCTGTATTGCCACCGTGTTGCAGGGGTAGTGGGATGCCTTATTGCGCGGATTTTAGGTTTTTCCAATCTGAAAACTTTGGAATATGCGGACAAAATGGGTTTGGCTTTGCAGTTGACGAACATTATTCGCGACGTGGGCGAAGATGCGCGGCAGGGAAGAATTTATCTGCCGATAGAGGAAATGCAGAAATTTGACGTACCTGCCAATGTAATCATGCAGTGCAAACCGACAGATAATTTTGCAAAATTGATGCAATTTCAAGTGAATAGGGCGCGTGAAACTTATCGTGAAGCGATGTTGCTTTTGCCGGCCGTGGATAAGAAATCGCAAAAAGTCGGCTTGATTATGGCGGCTATTTATTATGCGTTGTTGAATGAAATTGACCGTGATGGTGCGCAAAATGTTTTGACTTATAAAATTGCGATTCCTTCTCCCCGTAAAAAACGTATTGCTTTGAAAACTTGGCTGTTTGGATTTAAACCATGAATAAGCGTCCAAAAATTGCTGTGATTGGTGCCGGTTGGGCAGGTTTGTCTGCGGCGGTCTCTCTGATTCATCGAGCTGATATTTCTTTGTTTGAGGCCGGGAGACAGGCTGGCGGTAGGGCGCGTGCCTTGTCCGGGAAAGATGATGGATTCAGCTTTTTGGATAATGGACAGCATATCTTATTGGGCGCGTATCATGGTGTTCAAACTTTGATGCAACATATTGGTGTTAAACCCGAGTCAGCCTTTTTACGCCAGCCTTTGCAATGGTACATCCATGAAGGATTACAGTTTCAGACGGCCTCTCTGCCTGCGCCTTGGCATTTGCTTGTCGGTATCCTGCGTGCGAAAAATCTTTCTTTTTCATTGAAAATCAAATTGCTGTCGGATATGTCGGCATTGCAACGGTGGGCAGCTCATCATAAAACCGATTTGACGGTTGCAAAGTGGTTGAGAACACGAAATGTTCCCCGCAGTCTGCTTGGCCAATTTTGGCAACCTTTGGTTTGGGGTGCTTTAAATACTCCGTTAGAACAGGCATCGTTGCGTATTTTATGTAATGTATTGAATGATGGCGTGTGGTCTGAAAAGGCGAACAGCGATTATCTTTTGCCTAAGCAGGATTTAGGGCGGATCGTAGCCGAACCGGCTTTGGCGTTCCTACTCACGCATGGTGCAAAGATACATCTTGAAACTCGTGTTTCACATTTAAATCATCATATCGATGACCGAATTAAAATCAATGGTGAAGTATTTGATGCGGTGATTTTGGCTGTTGCGCCATATCATGTTGACGCACTTCTGCCCGAAGATACGCCTGACTATATTCAGACGGCCTATCAATCGTTGAGTTACCATGCGATTACCACGGTTTATTTGCGTTATGCCCAAGCAGTCAAACTGCCAGCACCTTTAACCGGGTTCTCTGATGGTACGGCGCAATGGGTGTTACATCGGGGGGCATTGGGTTTACCGGATAATGAAGTCGCGGTTGTCATCAGCGTTTCCGATTGCACCGAGGCTTGGAAGGATAAAGATTTGGCCGAGAAAGCTCATGAGGACATTAAGCGGATTTGTCCGGATTTGGGTAAGCCTGAAGCCGTACGCATTATTACGGAAAAGCGCGCGACTACGGCGGCAACGGTTGATTTTGTACAACCAGATTTCTCATGGTTGCACCATCGCCGTATTTATCCGGCCGGCGACTATCTCCATCCGCGCTATCCGGCAACATTGGAGGCTGCGGTTCAGTCTGGCTTTGCAGCGGCTGAAAAGCTTATGCTGGATTTACAGGTTGAATAAACGGAGGCCGTCTGAATGTTCAGACGGCCTTTTTGACTTTACAAAACTTACCAAGCCGATACAATATCCGAAACCATAAAGTTCAAGGAAAAGTCATGACGACATTAGCGAACAAAACGATCTTGATTACCGGCGCATCCCAAGGCTTGGGTGAGCAGGTTGCCAAAGCTTATGCGACTGCGGGAGCGACTGTCATTTTGGTGGCGCGTCATCAAAAGCGTTTGGAAAAAGTATATGATGCCATTGTGGCTGCGGGCAGCCCTGAGCCGTTTGCCATCTGCTTTGATTTAATGAGCGCGGAGGAGAAAGAGTTTAAGCAATTCGCGGAAACTATTGATGAAGCAACCGGCGGAAAATTGGATGGCGTGGTGCATTGCGCCAGCTATTTCTATGCCTTGTCGCCATTGGACTTCCAAACCGTATCGGAATGGGTCAACCAATACCGCATCAATACCGTTGCGCCTATGGGCTTGACCCGTGCGCTGTTCCCATTGTTGAAGCAATCCGGAGACGCTTCTGTGATTTTTGTCGGCGAAAGCCACGGTGAGAAACCGCAGGCCTATTGGGGCGGTTTCGGTGCCTCCAAAGCCGCGCTCAATTATTTGTGTAAAGTGGCCGCGGATGAGTGGGAACGTTTTGACAACCTGCGTGCCAATGTTTTGGTGCCGGGAGCCATCAATTCGCCGCAACGTATCAAATCTCATCCGGGCGAATCGAAAAGCGAACGTAAAAACTACGAAGATGTCCTGCCGCAATTTATTTGGTGGGCAAGCCGAGAGAGCAGGGGGCGGACAGGCGAAATCGTCTATCTGTAAATATACCTGCTCAGAGTGGTTTGAAAACATGAGGCCGTCTGAAATCTGTATCTTCAGACGGCCTTTAACTTATTGAGTTTTATATCTAATAATATGAAAGTTTGATGTTTGACGTGTTAATAGGCACTCATCAGGCTGGCACAAAATTAGATATAGTAATCTAAGTTATAGTTGTATTGGATAAATATGACGGAATTTGACTTTATCAGACAATATTTGCAACGACAAAAATCGGAAGGTCTGATTTTGGGCATAGGGGACGATGCCGCTATTATTCGCCCAAGTAACGGATTTGATTTATGTTTTAGCGCTGATATGTTGGTCAAGGGCAGACATTTTTTTGAAGATGTTTTGCCCGAAGATTTGGCATGGAAAATGCTTGCAGTAAACTTATCCGATATGGCCGCTATGGGTGCCAAGCCACGTTGGGTGTTGCTCAGTGCTGCGCTGCCTGAATTGAATCAAGACTGGCTCAAACGTTTTTGCGATAGCTTTTTTGCTTTGGCCGCGCGTTTTGATACGGTGTTGATTGGTGGCGATACCACCAAAGGCGATTTGGTCTTTAATGTAACAATAGTAGGTGAAGTTCCGACAGGGAATGCCCTGCGGCGTGATGCGGCCGAAGTCGGCGACGATATTTGGGTATCGGGTCGGTTGGGTTTGGCTGCCGCTGCTTTGAACAAACATCTGGGGCATTATCAATTGCCGTCTGAAATCATGGCGGTTTGCGATGAGAAATTGCTCCGTCCAGAGCCGCGCGTTTCATTGGGTCAGGCATTGTTGCCGTTTGCCCATGCCGCGCAAGATATTTCAGACGGCCTGGCTCAAGATGTGGGGCATATTTTGAAAGCCTCTGCTGTCGGGGCGGAAATATTTGCCGATTGTGTGCCGTCGTTGCCTGAATTGAAAAATGTGTTGTCGCGCGAACAATGGTTGTCGGCAGTATTGGCCGGCGGCGATGATTACGAACTGATTTTTACTGCCGCTCCAGAAGATAGGGAACGCGTTTGTCAGGCAGCGGAACAAAGTGGCGTACCGGTCGCCCGAATTGGTAAAATTACTGACTCAGGCCGTCTGAATATTGTGGATGCCGAAGGCGGCGTATTGGAACTGACTTCTTTAGGATTTGATCATTTTGGCTGAACGTAAACCTACTTTTTCTTGGCTGTTGCACAAACCATTGTGTTTTTTGGGATTCGGTTTCGGCAGCGGCTTGTCGCCGATTGCGCCGGGTACGGCCGGAACGCTGGCAGCATTACCTCTGGCTTTTGTATTGTGCCTGTTGGGCATAGACGGCTGGATATTGCTTTTATTGTGTATCGCCTTGTTTTTCTGGGGTATCCGCATTTGCGGTTATACCGAGAGGGAACTGGGTATTCAGGATTACGGCGGTATCGTCTGGGATGAAATTGTCGCGATGCTGCTGGTGCTGTCGCTGATTCCGTTCAAATGGAGCTGGTGGCTGGCGGCTTTTGTTATTTTCCGCTTGTTTGATGCGTTGAAACCATGGCCGATCAAATGGTTTGATCGGCGGATTCATGGAGGTTTAGGCATTATGCTTGATGATTTGATTGCGGCTGCGATGACCTTGATGGTCTTGGGCCTGTTTTATTGGATCGCGTGATGCGTTTTAAGTGTTTCGACCCTTTGCAAAAATAGGGCGGATACGCCGGAATTATCCGGATTGAAATAAAATAAATACCATACGGGGTAAACAATTATGAATGAAATCGAGATTAACGTGGAGCCGCGTTATATGGCCGGTCAGAGTGACGTCTATCGCGACCGTTACGCCTTCAATTATCTGATCACCATCTGCAACCGCAGTGATGAAATCATTACTTTGCGTCAGCGTTTTTGGGAAATCACCGACGGACACGGTGAGACAGAGCAGGTTGGTCATGCCGGCTTGATTGAAGAGCAACCTGTTTTGTACCCGGGCGAAGCCTATGAGTACAACAGCGGTTCGCAAATCAGCACGCCTTGGGGCAGTATCGAAGGCGCGTATGAGTTTGAAGACAGCATCGGCAAACGTTTCGTTATCGGGGTGCCGAAGCTTGAATTCAAAGCAGGCTTTACTTTGCAATAGGTCGTCTGAAAAATGAAAAACCGGAACATGCGAAATGTTCCGGTTTTTCATTTTTCAGACGACCTTATCAGTCTTTGCAAGGCTGTACCAATACCCACGGCGCTACAACGACCGCCCACATTTCTTGCTTATCCGCTAAAAATGTGCGCGCCATATCATCGCTGACGGCACCGAATTTGCCTTGTTCCATCCATTGTTTCAATGGCGCGGCTTCATCTTCGGCAACATGACGGGCGACGGCAATCAAATCCAAATCGGGCGCAACATAGACGGCGGCACCGCGTGCGAAGTGGGGTTGCAGCTCTTCCCATGAAATGCGGGCAGTTTCGGTATTGAGTTTTTCGTTTAAGAGTGGAATAGACATAGGGCAATCATCAAATAAAAAATGGATTGTAACCGATATTCGGCCTTTTGCCCGATGCCGTCTGAAAACGAAAGAAATTTACAGGGTTAACGTTATACAGTATCATTTTAATGTTTTAATTTTCTTTCAGACGGCCTGTTGTCCGTATTCGGGCAAGGGCGGTTTTAGGCTTATGAATTCTGTATTGTTGACCGGATTGCTGCAAAGGCTGCTGATTGCGCTTGCCGCATTGGCGGCGTTGTGGGCTGTATATTTTTGGGCGGTGTCGCCATGAGTATCGTGGTGGAAAATCTGACGGTCAGCTATCAGCGCAGGCCGGTGGTGCACCATGTCGATATGGTGTTTGAAGATGGCAAAATGTGGACGATTTTCGGGCCGAACGGCGCGGGTAAATCGACTTTGCTCAAAGCCATTATGGGCTTGCAGAAGACGGACACGGGTAGCGTGCGCTATGAAAATATGGCGCGCAAGGACATTGCCTATCTGCCGCAGCAGTCGGATATTGATCGCAGCCAGCCGATGACAGTGTTTGAACTGGCGGCGATGGGGCTGTGGTATGAAATCGGCTTTTTCGGGCGTGTGAACGCGGCGCAGAAAAAGCGTGTGATGGCGGCTTTGGAACGCGTAGAAATGCAGGATTTTGCCACGCGCCAAATCGCGCACTTGTCCAATGGTCAGTTCCAACGCGTATTGTTTGCACGGATGCTGGTGCAGGATGCCAAATTTTTGTTGCTGGATGAGCCGTTTAATGCGGTGGACGCGCGGACGACTTATGCGCTGTTGGAAGTTTTGCGCCAGTGCCATCAGGACGGTCAGGCAGTGATTGCCGTGTTGCATGATTACGAGCAGGTGAGGGCATATTTTGCCAACACGCTGCTTTTGGCGCGTGAAAAAGTGACTGCCGGTGCGACGGAAAATGTGTTGACCGATGAATTTTTGGCGCAGGCCAATCGAATGATGCAGAAACAGGAAGCGGCCGATTGGTGCGCGGTTTAATGGACAAGGCCGTCTGAAAGTTAGTATTTTTCAGACGGACTAAGGCTTTCAGAGATTAATAAAAAAGCGATAAAACATGGATTTATATGATTTGGTCGTCGCGCCGTTCGCCGAATTTGACTTTATGCGCTATGCCCTAGCGTCGATTTTCTGCCTGGCATTGAGCGCGGCGCCTGTCGGTGTATTTTTGGTGATGCGCCGCATGAGTTTGGTGGGCGATGCCTTGAGCCATGCGGTTTTACCCGGTGCGGCCATTGGCTATATGTTTGCCGGTTTGAGTTTGCCTGCGATGAGCGTCGGCGGTTTTGCGGCCGGTTTGCTGATGGCTTTGCTGGCAGGTTTGGTCAGCCGGTTTACTTCATTGAAAGAAGACGCAAACTTTGCCGCATTTTATTTGAGCAGCCTCGCCATCGGTGTGGTTTTGGTCAGCAAAAACGGCAGCAGCGTGGATTTGCTGCATTTGTTGTTTGGCTCGGTATTGGCAGTGGATATTCCGGCTTTGCAGCTGATTGCCGTTTCTGCGAGCGTCACTATTTTGCTGATGGCGGTCATGTTCCGTCCGCTGGTGTTGGAAAGCATAGACCCTTTGTTCCTCAAGGCTGTCGGCGGCAAGGGCGGCTTTTGGCATGTGTTGTTTTTGGTGCTGGTCGTGATGAATCTGGTTGCCGGTTTTCAGGCATTGGGTACGCTGATGTCAGTCGGCTTGATGATGTTGCCGGCGATTACCGCCAGACTGTGGGCAAAAAGCATGGGTTGGCTGATGATTTTGTCTGTCGCATTGGCTTTGCTTTGCGGCTTGGCAGGGCTGTTGTTTTCCTACCATATCGAAATCCCGTCCGGCCCGGCGATTATTTTATGCTGCGGCACGCTTTATCTGATTTCCGTCGTGTTCGGTTGGGAAGGCGGCATTTTGGCAAAATGGCTGCGCCGCAAGAAACACCGCACGGCATGATTTTTCAGACGGCCGCTTGAATAATCAGGCGGTCTGTCTTATGATGATGTTAATGTTACGTTATATCACTGGAGAGAATATGAAACATTGGAAACTCGGCATCGTTGCCGCATTATTGACCGGTGCAGCTTATGCCGCTCCGCTGCCTGTTGTCACCAGCTTCAGCATTTTGGGCGACGTGGCCAAACAGATTGGCGGTGAACGTATTGTTGTTCAAAGCTTGGTGGGCGCAAACCAAGACAGCCATGCCTACCACATGACCAGTGGCGACATCAAAAAAATCCGCAGTGCCAAATTGGTATTGCTTAACGGTTTGGGCTTGGAAGCCGCCGATGTACAGCGTGCAGTCAAACAGAGTAAAGTTCCTTTCGCCGAAGCGACCAAAGGCATTCAGGCTTTGAAAGCAGAAGAGGGTGGCCATCATCATGACCACGATCATGAAGGCCATCATCACGATCACGGCGAGTTTGACCCACACGTTTGGACCGATCCCGTCCTAATGGGCACTTATGCTCAAAACGTTGCCAATGCGCTGATTCAAGCCGACCCTGAAGGCAAAACCTACTATCAGCAACGTTTGGGCAACTATCAAATGCAGCTGAAAAAACTGCACAGCGATGCGCAGGCTGCCTTTAATGCCGTACCTGCCGCCAAGCGTAAAGTTTTGACCGGACACGACGCGTTCTCTTACATGGGCAAACGCTACAATATTGAATTCATCGCCCCTCAAGGCGTGAGCAGCGAAGCCGAGCCATCTGCCAAACAAGTGGCTTCCATTATCCGCCAAATCAAACGCGAGGGCATTAAAGCCGTCTTTACTGAAAACATCAAAGACACGCGCATGATTGACCGTATTGCCAAAGAAACCGGTGTCAATGTCAGCGGACGTTTGTATTCTGATGCATTGGGTGGCGCACCGGCCAACAGCTACATCGGCATGTACCGCTACAATGTCAAAGTTTTGACTGATGCCATGAAAAAATAAAGCGGCTTAAGGATAAAGGCCGTCTGAAACTTGGAAAACAAGGTTTCAGACGGCCTTTTATATGCTTATTTTTAAAATAAACCGTCAAATTTAAAATATAAAAATAAAATTTATGCTATTAAAAGTTTAATTATAAAAAATTCATGCTAATTTGCCTGGTAAGTACGCACCATCCGTGCGAATTGCTTATCAGCAGTCTGGCAGCCACTCACGGCTTGACTTCACCCTGTTACAATTCGGCATCTTCACGTTTCTTAATATTACATCATGAGCAACCATTCATCTTGGTCATCCAAAATCGGCTTTGTGCTTGCTGCGGCAGGCTCGGCCATCGGTTTGGGTGCAATTTGGAAATTCCCTTATACGGCCGGTACCAACGGCGGCGCCGTATTTTTTCTTTTGTTTTTGATTTTCACCATTTTGGTGGCTTTACCGGTTCAACTGGCCGAGTTTTACATCGGCCGCACGGGCGGTAAAAACGCCATCGACTCCTTCAAAGTATTGCGCCCCGGTTCGCAGTGGCCGTGGGTTGGCCGCATGGGCGTGGCCGCTTGTTTTATCTTGCTGTCGTTTTACAGCGTGGTCGGCGGCTGGGTATTGAACTATGTGGTACACAGTTTTACCGGCGAAATTCACGTTGGCGCAGACTTTAAGGCCCTGTTTGAAAATACGATTTCTTCACCGTTTGGCTCGCTGTTTTACCAAGGTTTGTTCATGCTGATTACCATTTGGGTGGTCAAAGGCGGCGTTTCAGACGGCATTGAAAAGGCAAACCGCGTATTGATGCCGGGTTTGTTTATCCTCTTTATCGCGCTGGCTATCCGTTCGCTGACCTTGCCCGGCGCAATGGAGGGCGTGGCATTCTTGTTGAAACCAGATTGGTCGTATTTGAAACCGGGCACAATGCTGACTGCTTTGGGTCAGGCGTTTTTTGCGTTGAGTATCGGCGTGTCCGCGATGATTACCTATGCCTCGTATTTGGGTAAGGATCAGGATATGTTCCGTTCCGGCCATATGATTATGTGGATGAACCTGTTTGTGTCGCTGCTGGCCGGATTGGTTATTTTCCCTGCGGTATTTGCCTTCGGTTTTGAACCCGGCCAAGGCCCTGGTTTGATTTTTGTCGTGTTGCCTGCGGTCTTCATGAAAATGCCGATGGGTACATATTTGTTTGCCGTGTTCATGCTGTTGGTTGTCTTTGCGACGCTAACTTCCGCATTTTCGATGCTGGAAACCGTTATCGCGGCAACCATCCGCCAAGACGAGAAAAAGCGCAGCAGCCACGCTTGGGTAACCGGCATTGCGATTTTCATAGTCGGTATTCCTTCGGCGCTGTCTTTTGGCGTATGGAGCGAGTTTAAAATTTTCGGCAAAACCATTTTTGATTTGTGGGACTTCATTATTTCTGCCGTCATCATGCCGATTGGCGCATTGAGCGTTGCCGTGTTTACGTCATGGGTTCAAGATAAACAGTCCGTTCTGCGCGATGCAGGCATGGGCAGTACCATTCCGAAACAGCTGCTTTACCTGTGGCTGGGTGTGCTTCGCTATCTTGCGCCGATTGCGATTATTGTGGTGTTCATCAACTCTTTGGGTTTGATTTAATCTGATAGTGAGAAAACAGTCCGGTGTTGCATTGCTTCGACGGACTGTTTGTTTAAAAATATCCTTAAAAATATTAAGGCCGTCTGAAAATTTTTCAGACGGCCTTTTTATATACGCGCGAGGCTGATTAGAACTTCGCTTGCAGTCTCAGCCATGCAGTACGGCCGGGTTCGTTCACGCGCATGGTTTGTGTACCGGCAGACGGGTCGCCGCCGCGGCTGACGAATTCAGCATAGGTTTTGTTGAACACGTTGTCCACGCCGCCTTGCAATGTGGCGTATTTGCTGAATTTCCAACCGGCATTGAGCGAGAGTACGCCAAAGCCTGAAGAGGCACCGATGTCTTGGCCGACGATATTACCTTGGCCTTTGCTGTAACGGTTTTGTTTGGCTACGACGCGCCATAATGCTCCTGCGCTGAATTTGCCGTTGTCAAAGGCGAGGGTGTTGTTCCACTCGAGCGGCGGGGTTTGTGCCAAAGGTTTGCCGTCGGTACGGTTTTTGCCGTGGGTGTAGGCGAGGCTGGTGCCAACTTCCCAGTTAGGCGCAAATGCCCATTTGACTTCGGCTTCGCCGCCAAAGCGTGAAGCGTTGATGTTGCGTACGTTGAAATCCATGCCTTGGCGCTCCATCATGATGAAGTCTTTGATGTTGCTGCCGAATACGGATACAGATGCGTGGAGGTTAGGACGTTTCCAGATTACACCAGCATCGATTTGGCGGTTTTGCTCTGCGCGGATGGCTTTGTTTTCGGAGCGCAGGCGTTCCCAGTAGTCAGGCGCACGTTCGGCAATACCGAAGCCGGCATAGTATTTCAGGCCGTTGTCCGTATTTCTTTCCCAACGCAGGAAGCCTGAGTTCAAATTGAATTTTTGATGTTTCAAAACGGGGTTGGTCACGCGCGCGGTATCGTAATGCGCTTTGACTTGGTCATGGCGCAAACCTGCTACCCAGCGTTGATTGTCGGTTTGCTGCCAAGAGGCTTCGGTGAAAATACCCCATTGTTTGAAACTTTGGTTGGGCATGTAAGGCTTGTGGCTGTAGCCGTCGCCACCACGCTCCATGCGTGCGACGTGGACGTCGTCCAGATAATCCAAACCGGTTTGCAGGTTGAGCTTGTCCCAGTCGAAAGTGGCTTTCAGACGGCCTGTATCGGTATTGCGTTTAGGGTTGTTGGCATTTTTAATCTGCATACCGGCAGGGGTGCGGATGGTACGCAGGCTGTATGTGTCCATCACGTGGTCGATTTCGCTTTTACCATAGCGCAGTTCCAACTCGCTGAACCATGGGGTAAGGTTGCGTTGGGTAAAGCGGATGTTCCATGCATCACGGTCGAATTTGCTGCCGTCCATCATGCGGTCGGCGTAGGCAACCTTGGCCCTGCTGCGCTCGTATGTGCCGGCAATGGTGGTGTTTTCGGTCGGGGTGATGCCCAGTTGCAGCATTTGGCTGTCACGTTTGAAGTTGGAGTGAATGCGGTTGCCGTCGCCGTCTTTGTAATCGTCGGCTTCGTTATGGGAAATATTGCTGCGGACGTAGCCGTATTTGCCGCCGAACTCGGCTTCCAACGAGCCGTCAAGACGGTCGTTGCTGCCTGCCGTCAGGGTAGCGTTAACGTTGTAAGGTTTTTCAGTGAAATCAGGGTCTTTGCGGATAAATTGCACCGAGCCGCTGACCAATCCCATGCCTTGGGTTACGGTTTGCGGGCCTTTGGTAACGACAACTTTATCAAACGAATTGGGGTGGATATAGGCAGTCGGCGGGTCCATGCGCATACCGCAACCGCCATAAATAAACTGGTCATCGGCATTGACGGAGAGGCGCGAGCCGCCCAAACCGCGGAACAGCGGATCGCCCGAGCTGCCGCCTTTGCGGATGATGCTCATGTTGGGCACGGATTGTAAAAGGTCTGCCCCGTCTCCGGCAGGGAGGGGTTGCAAAGCAGCTTTGGGGTTGAAAGTAACGCGATTGGCTTTTTCTTGTTGTGTGCCGGTGACGGTGACAGGGGAAAGGGTAACCGTTTCTTCAGGTGTAGGGTTAGTCTCTGCCCATGCTTGGGATACGGCTAAGACGATAGGCAAGATAAGTAATGGTGGGTATTTCATATCGTTTCTCTCTATTATTAGGAATTATATTAACTAATACCTAGGTATTATACATAAAGTCTAGTGAAATAGAAGCAGTGGGATTTTAATCTAAATCAATATTTTCAGATTTTTGGCGTATAGGTTGTTTATTAAGATTGGTCATACCAAAATATTGATTTGAAGACATTGGTGAGGTTAATCAATAAAAATGAATGTGTTTGAATTATAGTCAATTAAAATCAAAATAGGACAGTAACGCATCGTCAAATCGGGCGTAATCAGACAATACGGTTCGCAGATACCGCTTAATATTCGCCCACACCTTCTCAATCGGGTTGAGCTCAGGTGAATAAGGTGCAAGAGGCAATACCTTATGTCCCAATTTTTCCGCCATTTCCCGTAAGACACCCATACGGTGAAATCGCGCATTATCTAAAATAATCACCGATTTTTGAGTCAATGCGGGCCGTAGGCATTGCTGAAACCACGCTTCAAAAAAGACTCCGGTCATCGTATTTTGATAAACCATCGGAGCAATCAGCCGGTTGCCGACTTGTGCGGACACCAGAGATAAGCGTCGGTATCTTTTTCCACTTATCTGCGCTTTCACTATTTGCCCTTTCAGGCTGCGGGCATAGGGACGGAACAGGTAGCGGTCAAATCCTGTTTCATCCAAATAAACGCGTTGGTAGTCGGAAAATTCGGCCAGCTGTGTCAAATAATGCGTTACTTTGGCCGGATCTTGTTCTTTGTAAGTGGTGGTCTTTTTTTGCGCGTCATCCCCATCTGTTTGAGTGCATAGCAAACGGCGGCTGGCGTACAATCAAAATGTTTGGCGATTTTATGCAGATAGGCATCCTGGTGTTGCCCAACATATTGAGCCGGTTTTTGCCTATCCAATTTGACGGCATTTAGACCGGTAACTTGATGTTTTAGGCTGCCTGTTTGTTTTTTAAGGCGAATCCACAGGTAAAGCGTGTTTCTTGACAAGTTAAACGTTGCTGCGGTTTGGCTGATGTTTTTGCATTGTTCGTAATAGTTTAAAGCTTTGTTTCTTAAGTCCGCAGAGTATGCCATGGTTAAACCTTCAAAGTTGAGTATTGTACCATTTTGTTTTTAATTGACTATAACTTAAGCCATCTTCGATTCACGCATTCCCCTACTGTTTAAACGAAACGGAAATGACGGTAAACCCGATCACGCCCACAACGACAAAAAGGTCGTCTGAAACCCAAATTGGATTTCAGACGACCTTTTATTTCAAGCCGGTTGGCTTATTTGTTGAAGAAAACCAGCGTCCACGGCAAAACATAAGCTTGCAGCAGGGTCAGCAGGCCGACGAAGGTACAGAAAATCAAGCTGTGTTTCACGGTGAAGCGGAACAGGTTGGATTCTTTGCCTTCCAGACCGACTGCCGCGCAGGCGATGGCGATGGATTGCGGCGAAATCATTTTGCCGGTCACGCCGCCGGTGGTGTTGGCAGCGACGGTCAGCTCGGGTACGACGTTGATTTGATGCGCGGTGCTGGCTTGCAGCGAACCGAAGAGCGCGTTGGCGGAGGTGTCCGAACCGGTCAGGAATACGCCCAGCCAGCCGAGGAACGGCGAGAAGAACGGGAACACGGTGCCGGTGGCGGCGAGGACGAGTGCCAATGTGGACGACAGGCCTGAATAGTTTGCCACGAATGCAAAGCCAAGTACCAAGCCGATAGACAGGATGGACAGGCGCAGTTCTTTGAGCGTTTCAAAGAAAGTGCTGACGGCTTCGGAGGGTTTCATTTTCAGCAAAGCGGCGGAAACGATGGAAGCAAACAGGATTGCCGTACCGACTGCGCCGAGGAGGTCAATTTTGAACACGGCGGCGTATGGTGTCGGTTCGCTGACGATGGGCGCGGCTTTTTGTACCAAGTTGTGCAGCATCGGCCAGTCGAATTTGATGGTGGCAACGCCCAAAGCCTCTTTAACACCCTTAATCGTCCACACGCTGACGAAAACGGTCAGGATGGCGAAAGGCGACCAGGCTTTGATGATTTGCCCGGCAGTGTATTCGCCCGCTTTGCGTTCGGACGGTTTTTTCATGCCGTTGAAGGTGAAGATTTCTTTAGGCTGCCATTTTTTCAGGAAGGCAGACAGGCAGACCAGGCTGACCAATGCGGAGGTCACGTCGGGTAACTCGGGGCCGATGAAGTTGGCGGTAATGAACTGGGTAGTGGCGAAAGACACGCCTGCCACCAATACGGCAGGCCAAGTTTGGCGTATGCCGCGCATACCGTCCATCATGGCGACCAACCAGAAAGGAACGATAATCGACAGGATCGGCAGTTGGCGGCCGGCGACCTGACCGATGTGGTAAGGGTCGAGGTTGGACACTTGACCGGCAACCAAGATTGGAATACCCATCGCACCGAAAGCCACGGGTGCGGTATTGGCAATCAAACACAAACCGGCGGCGTAGAGCGGGTTAAAGCCTAAGCCCACCAACAACGAGGCGGTAATCGCCACCGGCGCGCCGAAGCCTGCCGCACCTTCGAGGAATGCGCCGAAGGAGAAGCCAACCAGCAACATTTGCAGGCGTTGGTCTTCGGTAATCGAAATCACGGAAGCGCGGATGATGTCGAACTGCCCTGTTTTCACAGTAATTTTATACAGGAACACAGCAGTAACGATAATCCATGCAATCGGCCACAAACCGTAGGCAAAGCCGTACAGCGCGGAAGAAACCGCCATGCCCGCAGGCATTCCGAAACCTAATACGGCAACGCCAAGTGCAATCAGCAGCGTATAAAGCCCCGCCTGATAACCCTTGAGCTTCAAGACGGTCAGTGCAACAAAGAAAAAGATAATGGGCAGGAGGGCGACGGCTGCCGTCAAATACAGGCTGCCGCCCACTGCGGTATAGTTTTGAATCCAAGTTTCCATTGGGAAAATCTCCGAATATTTTTCTAATATACTTTCCTAAATTGGTAAAACCAATTTTTTGAACGGAGGACACTTTACGAAACTTTAATATGGCAGTCAATTATTTTTTTAAGCAACCTTGCTACATAAGTGCAAAATTGTTATTTAATTTTAAATAAAACAAAACATTATATGAATTGTAAAAATGTAACCCGATATAGTTTTAAACCATATTCGGGTAGAACAAGCCATATTGACGGGATATGGCCGGTTAATTAGAATACCGCGACATTGGGCACACCAATTTGGTCATGCCAATTTTGACGCAGATTGCCATTTCAGACGACCTGCCGCATCACATTATCGGATTTGAGTCTTCTTCATAGGAAAATATGAAGAAAAAGAGGAATTACAATGACAAAACTGGTTCGGCCACAAAAAATCAGCGACCAAATATTGTCGATATTAGAAGAACGGATTGCGACTGGCGTTTACGAAAAAGGCGGCAAAATCCCGCCCGAACGTACCTTGGCGGAAGAATTCGGCGTATCGCGCCCCTCGGTCAGGGTCGCGCTGAACATCCTGATTGCGCGGCAGGTTTTGGAAGCGCGTCAGGGCGATGGCTATTACGTTTCCGTCAAACCGCAACAAGATTTCCTCCAAAGCTGGCAGGAATTGCTCGGCAAACATACCAACTGGGAAACCGACGTTTTCGATTTCAGCTGTCACGTTGAAGGCTGTATGGCGGCACTGGCCGCCGAAAGACGGACTGACGCCGACTTGAAACGGATTGACTTTTGGCGGCAGAAATTTGAAGCGGCCTGCGAAAGCGGAAATTTGGAGCATCAAGCCGAAGCAGACGTTAGCTTCCATCAAACCATTGCCGATGCCGCACACAATATCCTGTTCAGCCACCTTTCCAGCAGCCTGCTCAAAATGCTTTATCAGCAAACACGCAGCGGCATTATCTATATCCATCAAACCGAAGACCCGCGCCCGACGCTGATTGCCCAGCACAGTGCTATTTTTGAAGCCATTGTCCAGGCCAAACCAGCCGAGGCGGCGGAAGCGGCAAAACTGCATTTGAATTATGTCGCCCGCCGCATTTTGCAGGACAGGGAATATCAAAGCCACAGCGAGCATGCGGACGTATTGGCGCAAAATGATTTGAAACGGGTAGATTGGTAGCGTTTAAAAATAATGGGTATACGGATTTAATGGTTGATGGGGCACCTTCACCCCATCAATCTGATACCACCCTCAGATGGTTGATAGATCG
>NZ_JBQCUZ010000013.1:0-21745 GCF_051962755.1 Neisseria sp. P0008.S004 | reverse complement strand
TACCAAGAAGCCCGAAGCTGGGGCGTAGGCGGCAGCAAAAGCCGTGCGCTTAGCGCCGCCGAAACCCTGATTACCGGCGCCCTGGGCGGACAGGGTGATTTACAGCTGGCGGCCAATACGTTGGCGCCGTATGCTGCAGCCGCCATCGGCAAGCGCTTCGGCCACGGTGAAAACAAAAACGAAGCCGCGCAAGCAATCGGCCACTTTATGCTCGGCGCGGCCTTGGCCTACGCCAACGGCGCCGACCCGCTGGCCGGCGGCAGCGCTGCCGTTGCTGCAGAACGTGCGGCCGGGTATCTGGCCAAACAATACGACGACGGCAAGACCGCGATTGACCCGACAACGGGGAAATTCAATCCCAACCTTTTACCCGAGCACATTAAGGAAGAGATTAAAGCGCAGACCGGGGCGATTGCTTCGGTGGTGGGTGCGGCGGGCGGCAGTCTGAACAGCACAAACGGCGGCAACGGAGCGTTGTTTGATGCGCCGCTGCCTGAAGGCGAATACCAAGATCCCTTCGACTTTATGCGTGCCTACGATTTGGACTTCCCTTACGAATACCTGCAAAACTGGGTGGATTACTACACCGGCCAAACAGATACTTTGGGTTTGCCGCCGCTTGCGAATGACGAATAGAGTTTAGGATTAAGTTGCTGTGTGTTTACATCGCAGGCAGCCTGCCCCCTTTTCTCGTTTTCAGGCTGCCTTTCCCCACCCCCGCACACACTACGGATACCCCCGCCATGAACAAACACCGCCATAAAACCGTCTTCAACCGCACCCGCGGCATCCTGATGGCCGTAGCCGAGACTGCCATCGGGCAGGGCAAAAGTTCCGGCGAGCGCTCAAGCGGAGAAGCCGGTGGCGGTAACGGCAGCCTAAAAACCCATTCAGGCAGATACCTTTGCAAAAAAGCCCTTCCCTCGACAGCCGAAACCTAAACACAGGTTTTCGGCTGTTTTTGTTTCGAATATCCACTGATTCTACTCAAATACCCCCTTAATCCTCCCCGGGTACCTGATTATCAGGCATCCGGGCCGCCTTTTAGGCGGCAACAGGCGCACTTAGCCTGTTGGCGGCTTTCAAAAGGTTCAAACACATCGCCTTCAGATGGCTTTGCGAACTCACTTTGCTCAGTCCGAAGTAGGCTGCCCGGGCATAGCGGAATTTACGGTGCAGCGTACCAAAGCTTTGTTCGACCACATAACGGGTCTTCGACAAATATCGGTTGCGTTTGGTTTGCGCTTCCGACAGCGGATGTTTGCGGTGGGCTTTGCGCATAATACCGTCCTGCAGCCGATGCTCTTCCAGATGTTGCCGATTTTCCTCACTGTCATAGCCTTTGTCGGCATAGACGGTCGTACCTTCGGGCAGACCTTCCAATAAAGGCGACAGCTGTTTGCACTCATGGGCGTTGGCGGGGGTAATATGCAGTTTCTCGATATAGCCTTCCGCATCGGTACGGGTATGTTGTTTGTAACCGAGTCTGTAGAGGCCGTTTTTCTTTATCCAACGGGCATCGCTGTCTTTACTCGGTGTGGTTTGGCCGCTGACTTGTCCTTCGTCATCGACTTCTATGGCCTGGCGCTGTTTGCTACCGGCGGTCTGAATAATGGTGGCGTCAATGACAGCGGCGGATGCTTTCTCTACTTTTAAGCCTTTTTCGGTCAGTTGACGGTTGATCAGTTCCAGTAATTCGGACAGGGTGTTGTCTTGCGCCAGCCAGTTGCGGTAGCGGCATAAGGTGCTGTAATCGGGGATGCTCAGTTCGTCAAAACGGCAAAACAGGTTGAAATCGATGCGGGTGATGAGGCTGTGTTCGAGTTCGGGATCGGAGAGGCTGTGCCATTGTCCGAGCAGGACGGCTTTGAACATGGACAACAGGGGATAGGCGGGACGGCCGCGGTGGTCTCGAAGGTAACGGGTTCTTTGACGATTCAGGTATTGTTCGATCGGCTGCCAATCAATCACCTGATCCAACTTCAATAGTGGGAAGCGGTCGATGTGTTTGGTGATCATGGCTTGTGCGGTTTGCTGGAAGAAGGTGCTCATGAGAAATCCCCTAAATGTTTTGGTGGGAATTTAGGGGATTTTTGGGGGGATTTTGCAAAGGTCTCTGACCGTCAGCGGCTCGGTGCAAATGTAGGATTTTCTTTTAAATCATTTAAAAGGCCGTCTGAAAGTATATTTTTCAGACGGCCTTTTGTATTGCTCAATGATTAGAATGGAATATCGTCGTCGATATCATCAACCGGAGCAGTCGGTTGTGCCGGAGCAGGACGACGGGCTGGGGCGGCTGGGGGTTCTTGAGCCGGAGCAGATTGGTATTGCTGTTGTGGCGCTTGTTGGTAGCTGCTTTGGCTTGCATGACCGCCTTGGTTGTAGCCGTCATCGTATGGTGCGCCGCCGCTGTTGTCGTTGCGACCGCCAAGCATTTTCATTTCGTTGGCGATGATGTCGTAAGCAGTGCGCTCGATGCCGTCTTTGCCTTGGTATTTACGGCTTTGGATACGGCCTTCCAGATACACTTGGCTGCCTTTACGCAGGTATTGACCGGCGATTTCGGCGAGTTTGCGGTACATGGTGATGTTGTGCCATTCGGTACGTTCTACGCGTTGGCCGTTGCGGTCGTTCCAAGTTTCGCTGGTGGCAACGCTGAAGTTACAGACGGCCTCGCCGTTGGGCATATAGCGGACTTCTGGGTCGCGGCCTAGGCGGCCGATGAGGATAACTTTATTCAATGACATTTTACACTCCTGTGATAATTTTTTCGGCGGCCTCTTGGTCGAATCCTTTTTGCAAGGCCTTGATATAAATGGTTTGCTTGTCTGCGCTAAAGCTGATGCTTTCAACGCCTTCAATTTCGGTCAATTTTTGGTAGAGCAAATCCGGATTTTGTTGCCATTCGGCGTTAAGCGGATAGCTGAGGTTTTTGACAGGTTTAGGTGCCGGCGAAATGACTGCCAATACCAGCCACAGCAACATCAATACGCTACAAAAGGCAAATACGCCTACAAAACCGTATTTTTGGAACAATAAACCACCGGTTGCGCCGCCGACAAACAAGCCGACCGACTGCATGGTGTTATATACGCCCATCGCCGTACCTTTCAAATCAGACGGTGCGATTTTCGATACCATAGACGGCAGGCTGGCTTCCAATACATTGAAACCAATAAAATAAACAATCAGATAAGCGGTAATCAACCATACCGAGTGCATTCCAAACAGCAGACCAATTTGAGCCGCGGCAATGCAGATGATACCAAGGATAAACACTTGTTTGAGTTTGTTGCGCGTTTCACCAACGATAATCAGCGGCACCATAATAATCAGGCCGGTAATGGTTGACGGCAGATAGACTTGCCAGTGATGGATTTTTTCCAAACCCAACTGCGTCATGGCAAACGGCAATGCTGTAAATAAAGCCATTTGTGCCGCATGCAAGGCAAAAATACCGAAGTCGAGATTGAGCAGTTGGCGGTTTTTCAATACCTCGCCCATACGCGAAGGCTGCGCCTGCGTGTCTTCGTGCATTTTTGACACTTCCGGATCAGGCGTCATCCAGGCAACCACGCCGATACTGATTACAGTCAGAATACCGGTCAGCGCAAACAGGCCAGATACGCCGATAAAGCTGGCAATCATCGGGGCAAGCACCAGGCTGACGGAAAAGGTCAAGCCGATACTCAGGCCGATCATCGCCATCGCACGCGTCCGCACTTCGTTACGGGTCAAATCCGCCAGCAAAGCCGTTACCGCCGCACTGACGGCACCTGCGCCTTGAATGGCACGAGCGGCAACCAACATCTGCAGGCTGTCGGCAACTGCGGCCAAAAAACTACCCGCCGCAAACACAATCAGGCCGGCATAAATCACTTTTTTACGGCCGAACTTGTCGGAAGCCATGCCCAAAGGCAGCTGCAGCAAAGCCTGTGTCAGCCCGTAAATACCCATCGCCATACCGACCAATGCTTTATTATTTTCTGCGCCGGGCAACGAAGCGGCATACATCGCCAAAACAGGCAACACCAAAAACATCCCCAACATACGCAGTGCGTAAACGCCGGAAAGTGTGGTACTGGCACGCCACTCGTGCGGAAACATTTGAATGCGGTTATCTCTTGCCATAAATAATGTTTCAGACGGCCTTAAGTTTGCGAAAGGCCGTCTGAAAGTGTGAATTAACAGATTTTCTGATTATACAGGATTCAAAGGAATTGCATGGGGTCAAATCGCAAGCCGTTTATCGCAAACCTGCTTCATCGGTATAAAACGGTTTCAACAAAAAACAACATCACGCAACATCTGCCCTATCCCATTATCCCCAATCAACCCCACTGCCATCTATTTCGCCACGCGCCTAACACGGCATTTGGATATTTATTACTGCCCAAGCTGCCGTTAAACCTTGCCAAAGCGCGGACAACATTGCCTTTTTCGATATTGTTGTAATGGCGCAGAATGGTGCAGCCATAGCGCAGATTGGTGCGGATGTCGAAAAGGTTGTGCGACGGATTGCCGATATAGTTTTTCCAAAACGGCATCACCTGCATCAAACCGCGCGCGCCCACGCCGCTGATGGCATATTGACGAAACGCGCTTTCCACTTCAATCAAGCCCAAAATCACTTGAGTGTTGAGTCCGGCCCGGCTGCTTTCGTATTGAATATTGACCAACAGACGGCGGCGCTCGCCCTCATCGGGAATAAAGCGTGCCAATCGGGAAGACATCGCCGCCAACCAACGTTCCCCTTCTCTTGAATCGGCAAACACCAGCCGCGCAGGGCTGGCACTATTAATCGAACTGCGCATCACGGAAGCCACATCATCGGCCAGCGTTTCTTCACGTTGCGCCCCCGCCCATGCGGTCGCAGGCGTCAAAAGCATGGCTCCGCCGACTTGCAATAGACGGCGGCGCGATAAAAATAAGGAATCTTGGTTTTCCGATTTCATGTATTTCTCTTTTTAGGCCGTCTGAAAAGTTCAGACGGCCTTTGATATATTTGCTTAAAATCAGCATTATAAAATACATCTATGAGCAGAATCAAAGAGCTGTATTCCTTTTATTGTCAAGTGATACCGCCTCAAGTAACATTTAGGTTTTTCTAATCAACCGGTATTTTTTATGACCACCACTCCCGCCAACGTTTTAGCCTCCGTCGATTTGGGTTCCAACAGTTTCCGCCTGCAAATTTGTGAAAACAACAACGGCCAGCTGAAAGTCATCGACTCATTCAAACAAATGGTTCGCTTTGCCGCCGGCTTGGACGAACAAAAAAACCTAAGCGAAGCCTCTCAAGAACAAGCCTTGGAATGTTTGGCAAAATTTGGCGAACGCCTGCGCGGATTCCAACCTGAAAACGTGCGCGTGGTGGCCACCAACACTTTCCGCGTCGCTAAAAACATCGCCCAATTCCTGCCCCGTGCCGAAGCGGCACTGGGTTTTCCTATCGAAGTCATCGCCGGCCGTGAAGAAGCGCGTCTGATTTACACCGGCGTAGTGCATACCCTGCCGCCCAAAGGCGACAAAATGCTGGTTATCGACATTGGCGGCGGTTCGACCGAATTTGTCATCGGCTCGGATTTGCAACCGCTGACCACAGAAAGCCTGCCTTTAGGCTGCGTAACGTACAGCATGCGCTTCTTCCAAAACAAAGTGACCGCCAAAGATTTCCAAGCCGCCGTTTCCGCCGCGCGTATCGAAATCCAACGCATCAGCAAACTGATGAAGCGCACCGGTTGGGATTTCGCCATCGGCACGTCCGGTTCGGCAAAATCCATACGCGACGTTTTGGCAGCCGAATTGCCGCAAGAAGCCGACATTACCGCCCAAGGCATGCGTTATCTTGCCGATAGGATTATCGAAGCCGGTTCGGTTAAAAAAGCCAAATTTGAAAACCTCAAACCTGAACGCGTCGAAGTTTTTGCGGGCGGGTTGGCCGTGATGATGGCGGCTTTTGAAGAACTATCGCTGACCAAAATGACCGTTACTGAGGCTGCCCTCCGCGACGGCGTGTTTTACGACTTAATCGGCCGCAGCCTCAATGTCGACATGCGCGAACAGACAACGGCAGAGTTCCAAAAACGCTACCACGTCAGCCTCAACCAAGCCAAACGCGTTGCCGATACCGCGCAAGCCTTCATGAACAGCCTGTGCCACGCCAAAAACGTAACCGTTCAAGAGCTTGCCCTGTGGAACCAATACCTCAGCCGCGCAGGCCGTCTGCATGAAATCGGTTTGGATATTGCCCATACCGGTTATCACAAACACTCCGCCTACATTCTCGAAAACGCCGATATGCCGGGCTTCTCACGCAAAGAGCAAACTATTTTGGCGCAACTGGTTATCGGCCATCGCGGCGACCTTAAGAAAATGGCGGACATTATCGGCAACAACGAAATCATGTGGTGTGCCGTATTGTCCCTGCGCCTGGCAGCCCTCTTCTGCCGCTCGCGCCTGCCGCTTGATTTGCCGCCGCAAACCCAGCTTCGCGTCGATGAAAACAACCACAGCTTCATCTTGCGCATCAACGCCCAATGGCTGGAGCAACACCCCCTCATCGCCGATGCGTTGGACTACGAAAGCGCACAATGGCAAAAAATCGATATGCCTTTCTCGGTTCAAGCACAATAAACCGCGCTCCGTTATAATAGGCAGCTGTTCAAAATCCAAACCGCAGGCCGTCTGAAAACGACAGCCTGCCATACATCAAGGAAAACCATGAGAAAACCCCAACGCGGCTACGCCCGCCAAGACCGTGTCAAAGAACAAATCATGCGCGAGCTTGCCGAACTCGTCCGCACCGGCCTGAAAGACCCGCGCGCAGGCTTCATCACCATCAACGAAGTCGAAGTCACCCGCGATTACAGCCACGCAACCGTGTTTTACACCGTCCTTGACGACAGCACACGCGACATTACCGAAGAAGCTTTGGAACACGCCAAAGGCCATTTGCGCAGCGAATTGGCCAAACGCATCAAACTCTTCAAAACGCCCGAGCTGCACTTCAAATACGACGAATCACTCGAACGCGGCATGAGTATTTCCAGCCTGATCGACCAAGTAGCGGCGGAAAAACCGGTTGAAGACTGATTGATTAAAACACACAGGCCGTCTGAATGCTTTCAGACGGCCTGAACATTAATATTCCCTAATTAATATGACTAATAAACCCACCAAACGCCCGATTAACGGCGTTCTTCTCCTCGACAAACCCGGAGGCCTTTCCAGCAACACTGCCCTGCAAAAAGCGCGGCGCTTGTTCCGTGCCGAAAAAGCCGGGCATACCGGCGTACTCGATCCTTTGGCCACAGGGCTTTTGCCTGTTTGTTTCGGCGAAGCGACCAAGTTCGCCCAATACCTGATTGATGCCGACAAAGCCTATACGGCCACGCTGAAACTGGGCGAAGCCAGCAGCACAGGCGATGCAGAAGGCGAAATCATCGCCACCGCACGCGCCGATATTTCATTGTCCGAATTTCAGACGGCCTGCCAAGCCTTAACGGGCGATATCCGCCAAGTGCCGCCTATGTTTTCCGCCCTCAAACACGAAGGCAAACCACTGTACGAATACGCACGCAAAGGCATCGTTATCGAACGCAAAGCGCGCGACATCACCATTTACTCCATTGATATCAATGAGTTTGATGCACCCAAAGCCGTGATAGACGTACGCTGCAGCAAGGGTACTTACATCCGCACCCTCAGCGAAGACATTGCCAAACACATCGGCACATTCGCCCACCTGACCGCCCTGCGCCGTACTGAAACCGCCGGTTTTACCATTGCCCAAAGCCACACGCTCGAAGCCTTGGCCGAATTGGACGAAGCCGAACGCGATGCCCTGCTGCTGCCTTGCGATGTCTTGGTGCAACACTTCCCCAGACTTGAGTTAAACGACTACGCCGTTACCATGCTCAAACACGGCCAACGTCCCCAGTTCACCGAAAACATTTCCACCGATCAGCCCATCCGTGTATACAGCCGAGACGGCACATTTATCGGGCTGGTGGAATATCAAAAAGAAATAGGCCGTCTGAAAGCCTTGCGCCTGATGAATACCGCCGACCAATAACTTCCTGCAAAGAGAGCCGATCATGAAAGTCTATACCGCCGCCCAAATGCGCGAACGCGAACAAGCAGCCGTCGATAAAGGCACGAGCTTCGACCAACTGATGGAAAACGCCGGCAGCTCTGCCGCCCGAGACCTCATGCAGCGTCATCCCCAAGCCGGACGCGCCCTGATCGTTTGCGGCAAAGGCAACAACGGTGGCGACGGCCTAGTCATGGCAAGATATATGCAGGCGCAAGGTTGGCACATCGATATTCTGTTTTCACTCGGAGAAAACCTCTCCCTCTTGGCTCAAACCAATCGGGAACGCCTCAACGGTTTGCCCCATATTGAATTGATATCCGCACAAGAACTGGAAGGCCGTCTGAAAAACGGTTACGACATCATTATCGAAGGCATATTCGGCACAGGCTTCAGCGGCGCCCTTCCAACCGAAATCGCCGCCCTCTGCCGCCAACTCAATCATTCAGACGGCCTGAAAGTCGCCCTCGATATTCCCACCGGCCTCAACTGCGACACCGCCGAAGCCGATCCCGACACATTCCGCGCAGACCTGACCTACACCTTTGCCGCCTACAAACCGGCGCATTTAAGCGAGTCCGGCAAAACCTATTGCCAAGAAACCGTCTGTTTACCTATTGGCATTGATTGAATACCTATAAAAAATAACAGGGTGCAATTTTGCACCCTGTGACTTTTGCTTACTTCCAAATCTGCGCCAATTTGATCCCCAGCGCCGTCAAACCAAACGAACCGAAAACATGCAGACAGGTTGCCATCAAAGCCATGCCCCAACGTTGCGCCTGCATCAAACCCACCATCTCCACTGAAAAACCTGAAAATGTGGTCAAGCTGCCGAGAAATCCGGTAATCCAAAGCAAACGCCATTGCGGATCGGTTAAGAGTTCTGCCAATACGCCGATCAGCAGCGCGCCCAGCCAGTTTGCCGCCAATGTACCAATAGAAAAAGGCGTAGAAGACACCAGCACCAAGCCAAACAGCCAACGCAATACAGCCCCGACAGCGGCACCGCAAACAATGGGAAAAATATAAGCAAACATAACACGTTAAAAATTCAATTCAAAAACAGGCCATCCGGTCATGAGGCCGTCTGAAACCAAACAAGAATGCCTTCATATCTTATTGCCAAATCTTAGGCGCAGATTTCAAATACCTGCCGTCATCAAAAGTACAAATCCATTGCGGCTTGAGCGCAATAAAAATGGCTGTTGAAATACCGCTCAAAAATGCCTCTGCCCAAGCGATTAAGAAGAAAACAGGAAAAGCGGTTTTCCATAATACCGTCGTATCAAACACATCCGCCCAGTCCAACAAACCGACCAAAACCACGCCGGTAAACACCATACCGACCGCCGCGGCCCAAAAACCATTCAGAAAAATAAAGATAAAGATATTGGCAGGCAAACGCGACACCCAATGGCGGAAACCCAAGTTCACCAACAAAGGCGGAAGCAATACGGACAAGACATTGATGGGGAACATATGCCAATCGCCCCAAAGCCACAAATATGGAAAAAACAGTAAAACGCCAAGGCAGAACGCGGCAGATGTGCCCAGCATTAAAGCCGTCAGGTTTAAAGCAAGCAGATGATAGCTCATGCCGGCCAGTTGTCCGCTTTCCGGGGAGGCATTCAAACTCCAAGCCAGCGGCAACATCACGGCAGCCACCAAGAATGCGGAACGATGCTGCGATACCGACACCCATGCCTGCTTTGCACACAAAGCAAAAATCACCAGCAACACAGGCCATGCCGCCATCACGACACCAACGGGAAACCATCCGTTTTGAAAAATCATCATCTCATCCGCAAAATGTTCAGACGGCCTATTATACGCGTCTCAAGCCATAGCTTTGACAATCCTGTTTGCCTTTGCCGTTAAAGCTTGTTTCGGCTGGTTTTGTTTACCCGAAAAAAGCGTTAGAATAACGAACTTTGCCGTTTAATTAAGGGGATGGACGCATGCTTTGGACAATATTGGCTTTAATTCTGCTGGCTGTCATAGCCGGCTTGTTCTGGTGGCGCCAGAAACAAGAGCAAAAGTGGCGCCAAGAATTGGCCCGACTCAGTGGCGACGAACAAGAAATAAACGAAGAAGACAGCTCGGCCGGTTTTTCCGACCAACTGGACAGCCTGAAACGTTTGTTCAGCATGAACAAGCGCACTGCCGACAACCATAAAATCGCACGCATCCGCCTGCTTTCCGCGCTCGAACACAATAAAATGCAACGCGCCGAAACAAACGAAGAGCACGCAGCAGAACCTTTTGCCGAAGAGCCGGAACACATCGCAGCTACCGAAGAAGAAATCAAAGTTGCGCCTAAAACCCGCAAATCTGCCAAACCGGAACGTATGCCTAAAATCACGCCGTTTGCACAGATGGAAACGCCCGAATACAGCCCGTCTTTGGTGCAAAACAGCAATTTTGAAGAAATCACATTAGAAGAAGCCACTCGTTCCCTGCATGAAGCTGCGGTTGAGGAATGGAATGAGCATTTGGCCGAAAAAAATGCGCCGATTTACAAAGACGAAGTTGAAACCCCATTGTTGCGCGCTTCATCCCTGCCGATGACCGGCATGGAAATCATCGACTACAACGACCCTATCTTGCGCCGCACACGCGAGCGTGCCTTGGCGCGCGCCAATAATGTCCGCGTGGCAGAAGCCAATGCGCCGCATATCGAAACCGTTCAGACGGCCTTAAGAACTGCCGAAAAAGAAGCCATCCTCCCCTATACTTCCATGCAGGCATTCCCTTCTGAAATCCAAGCGGAAGATATTCACGACAATCTTGCCCGCCGCACCGCTGCCCGCCACAAACTGGCTGCGGCCGTCGCCCCATTGCGCGACTACTCTCCGCGCACCATCGAAAATGACGAAATTCTGGCCAACTTGGGACAAATCAGCCGTCCTGCCAGCCTGCGCCGTCAAGTTCGCCATACCGAAGCGGCCGCCGAAAGATGGGCGCGTAAACAAGCTGCCACGGAAGCTGTTGCACCACGACCTGCCGCACCAGCAACACTGTCCCGTCCGAAACCGGCTGCGCCTGTTAAAAAATCCCCTTATATCTCCCGACCTGCCGCACCAAACGCAACCGTAGTTGAGCCCCCTGCCGTTCCGGTTGTCCCTATGGCTAAAACCGATATTCCCGAACCGCCTGTTTTCCAAACCTCGATTGCGCCAATTGATATCCCCGAGCCGCCTACTTTTGAACATAAAATCCAAGTACCGATTTTTGATGCACAAGTCAATGCACATGTCAGCAATCAGCCTGAACGCAGCATCCGCGATTATTTAATCAGCGAATCTGCTGTCGAAGAAGTGGAATTCGATGGTGAGCCGGAAGCTCCTGTACAACCGGAAGAAGAAGCTATTCAAACGGTTGAAACCATTGAACCCATTGAATCTGTTGAAACAATCGCAAGGCCGTCTGAATATACACAGACAGTCGTTGAAACGCCTGTGCAAACCGTAGAACCAAGCGTTCAAGAGAGTACGCAAAGCATAGCGATTCCAACTTCGGCAACACTTACCGAGGCACACCTGCCGACTACCGCTCTGCTTCTGCCGCCGCAGTTTGACCCAAGCGCCTCGCAAACTGAAGAACAGTTGCTGGAAAACAGCATTACCATCGAAGAAAAACTGGCCGAGTTCAAAGTTAAAGTCAAAGTGATGGACTCCTATTCCGGCCCGGTCATTACGCGTTATGAGATTGAGCCTGATGTCGGTGTACGCGGCAGTGCCGTTTTGAACCTTGAAAAAGACTTGGCGCGCTCGCTTGGCGTGGCTTCCATCCGCGTGGTGGAAACCATCCCAGGCAAAACCTGCATGGGCTTGGAATTGCCTAATCCGAAACGCCAAATGATCCGCCTGAGCGAAATCTTCAATTCGCCTGCATTTACCGAGTCCAAATCCAAACTGACCCTCGCACTCGGCCAAGACATCACCGGCCAGCCTGTCGTCACCGACTTGGCCAAAGCGCCGCATCTGCTGGTTGCCGGTACGACCGGTTCGGGTAAATCCGTGGGTGTGAATGCCATGATTCTGTCCATGCTCTTCAAAGCAACGCCTGAAGACGTGCGCATGATTATGATTGACCCGAAAATGCTGGAATTAAGCATTTACGAAGGCATTCCTCACCTGCTCGCCCCTGTCGTAACCGATATGAAGCTGGCCGCAAACGCACTGAACTGGTGCGTCAACGAAATGGAAAAACGCTACCGCCTGATGAGCTTTATGGGCGTGCGCAACCTTGCCGGCTTCAACCAAAAAATTGCCGAAGCCGCCGCTCGTGGCGAAAAAATCGGCAGCCCGTTCAGCCTCACGCCTGAAGACCCTGAGCCATTGGAAAAACTGCCGTTTATCGTAGTCATCGTAGATGAATTTGCCGACCTGATGATGACCGCCGGTAAGAAAATTGAAGAACTGATTGCCCGCCTCGCCCAAAAAGCACGTGCAGCCGGCATCCATTTGATTCTTGCCACTCAACGCCCAAGCGTGGATGTCATTACCGGCCTGATTAAAGCTAATATTCCGACACGCATTGCCTTCCAAGTGTCCAGCAAAATCGACAGCCGCACGATTCTTGACCAAATGGGCGCGGAAAACCTGCTCGGCCAAGGCGATATGCTGTTCCAGCTACCCGGTACCAACTATCCGCAACGTGTACACGGCGCATTCGCCTCCGACAATGAAGTTCACCGCGTAGTGGAATACCTGAAACAATTTGGCGCACCCGACTATATCGACGATATTTTGAGCAACGGTTCCACCGAAGACTTTACCGGCACCAGCCGCAGCAACGACAGCGACCTCGACCCCATGTATGACGAAGCCGTTTCCGTTGTCTTGAAATCGCGTAAGGCCAGCATTTCCAATATCCAACGCCAACTGCGCATCGGCTACAACCGCGCCGCCCGCCTGATTGAACAAATGGAAGCCGATGGTATTGTTTCCTCGGCGGAAAACAACGGCAACCGCACCATCTTGGCGCAAAGCAGCGACCATCTAGATTAATTTATCCTTGCTTAAAATTAAGGCCGTCTGAAAACTTTTCAGACGGCCTTTTTAAATCAGATATGGTTCAGCAATTCCAATCAAATAAACAAGCAAATAAGTAATCTATAAACAACATTTCTTACAAATCTAAATGCTTTTACATTGACGGTATTTGCTTCATAAATAAACAAAGTTCAATCAACCAAACTCTACCTGCAAAATGCATATTTCTACCCGTTTGTCGCCATTTTCAGACGGCCTTTTGTCAGGACTAGAAAAAACAGGTAAATCCATTTTTCGATTAGAAACAATATTATTATGATTCATGCCTTCGGCAACACCCCACCCTTTACGAGGAAAAACAAATGAAAAAATATTTTGCAGAATTTTTCGGCACTTTCTGGCTGGTATTCGGCGGCTGCGGCAGCGCAGTTTTGGCAGCAGCTTACCCTGAGCTTGGCATTGGTTTTGCCGGTGTCGCTTTAGCATTCGGTTTGACCGTACTGACCATGGCTTACGCCGTTGGCCACATTTCCGGCGGCCACTTCAATCCTGCCGTTTCCGTCGGCCTTTTCATCGGCGGCCGTTTCAACGGTAAAGACCTGTGCCTTACATCGTATCCCAAGTGATCGGTGCGATTACCGCTGCGGGCGTTCTGTATCTGATTGCTTCCGGTAAAACCGGTTTTGATGCTGTTGCTTCCGGCTTTGCCAGCAACGGTTTCGGCGAGCACTCTCCTAACGGTTACGACATGATGGCTGCTTTGCTGATCGAGTTCGTACTGACCGCATTCTTCCTGATCATCATCATGGGTTCTACCGACAAACTGGCTCCGGCCAGCTTTGCCCCTATCGCCATCGGTCTGGGTCTGACCCTGATTCACTTAATCAGCATTCCTGTAACCAATACTTCCGTTAACCCTGCACGCTCTACCGGCGTTGCCTTGTTCCAAGGCGGCTGGGCTGTTGAACAATTGTGGTTGTTCTGGTTGGCTCCTATTGCCGGCGCAGCAGTTGGCGCGGCTATTTACCGCTTCGTTTTGGCTAATGACGACAAATAATCTTGACGGAATGACATTCCCGGTGCGGCTGATACTCTAAACCGACTGCACCCAAGTTGCCGAGACACAAACGCACCGCCTGACTCAGACGGTGCGTTTGTTTTTGCCATGTTACAATACTTTCTTTTCCCACATTCTCAAACCATCATGCAAACCTTACCTTTTCAAACCGATATCGCTGACAGAATGCTGGTCAATACCGAAAACGAAACCATCCATCCCGATGCCGTATTCGTACAAACGCAAAACGGCTATTGGATTGCTTGGCACAACCAACAGGCCGCCCTGCTTGCCCCCGACACACCACCCGATATTCCCTGCTTTTGGGTAAAAGGCGCAGAAAGCCTGGAAGAGCTGGTAAGCATGGTAGAAAACGGCGAATTTGACGAAGTTGAAGAATTTGACGGTGATGATGATGCTTGGCAAGAAGCACTCGGATGCGGCCATCATCACGAAGGACACTGCGGATGCAGCCATTGAGATGCACAAAACGCCTGATTCCGGCACTTGCCCTTTGCCTGACGCTTAACGGCTGCGTTGTAGGTGCGGCTGTCGATTTGGCCGCCACAACCGTCCTGACTGCCGGAAAGTTGGTTGTCAAAGGAACGGGGGCAGTGATTGATGCCGCCATTCCCGACGGTAAAAAAGACAAGGATAAAGAAAAAGAAAAAGAAAAGAGCAAAGGAAAACCAAAATCGGAAGAAATCGTCTATAAAGAAGAATCCTCCGACGAAGTAACGCAATAATCCTTCAGACGGCCTCAGCAAGGTAACCAATCCTACTGAGGCCGTCTGAACATTCATCCTTACATATAGCCCTGTTCGCGCAAAGAGCAGGTTTCTTTTGCCGTCACGATAAAATGGTCCAACAGCGTAATATCGACCAAACTTAAAGCCTGTTTCAAACGCTCTGTAAACTGCACATCAGATTCAGACGGCCTTGCCAAACCGCCCGGATGGTTGTGTGCCAAAATCAAACTGTCGGCGTATTCATCCAATGCCAATTTGACGATTTCACGGATATAAACCGTATTTTCCGCCACCGTACCACGCGACAACTCCCGTACCGCAATCAATTGATTTTGACGATTGAGCAGCAAAGCAACGCTAACCTCGATTTTTTCATGCCCAAGATGCAGGCGCAGATAATCCGCAACCGATTTCGGGTTTGACAAAACAATCTGCTCCTGCAAATCTTCACCCAAAATCCGCCGCCCGATTTCTTTGACCACAGCAAATTGAGTATAGCTTGCCAAACCCATGCCCTTATAAGCAGCGAGTGTTTTGGCATCCGCACTCATCAGCTTCCCCAAACTGCCAAACTCACTCAACAAATAACGTGCCAAATCAACCGCGCTCATACCACGCGTTCCGACACGCAGCAAAATCGCCAGCAACTCCGCATCACTCAATGCCGCCGCACCGTGCGCTAAGAGCTTCTCACGCGGTCGCTCCCCTTCGGGCCATTCTTTGATACTCATGTTTTCCCTTTTTATTTATATAGCGGATTTAGTTTTAATTCCGAGTAAAACCGCCTCGCCCGATATAAAACGTAATCCATTATGGGTTTAGTAAATAAATGCAATTTGCGTATTTTATTCTATTTTGAATAATTATTTAAGACATATAGATAATAATTACCCCCTTTTGTGCAGAAAAACAACGTTACCCATTTTTACTATCTTATTTCCCTGCCTGCCTTTCCTTTCCTATTTGTTTCAAATCAGCCGATACAAGCAATTTCATATTGCCCCTATGAGGCTTAGGCTAATATAATATTGAGTTTGCCGAGAGCAAAAGCTTAGGCTTAAATTGCTTTCTATCCACGCTGCCCGTGCGCTTTACAAGAGTTTCAGACGGCCTCCGTCCGACTCCCGCCAGCAATCAAACAGCTTTTTATCGCCCATTCGAAAATCCGTTTTGCCGGTACTCGTCTTTCTTTTTGGAGTATTGCCATTATGACCGCAACCACTGCGTCTTCAGCCAAACCTTATCTGCAAATCCAAGGCTTGGTGAAAAAGTTTGGTGACAATTACGCTGTCGATAACATCGACTTGGACATTTACCAACATGAAATCTTTGCCCTCTTGGGCAGCTCAGGCAGTGGCAAATCCACGCTGCTGCGCATGTTGGCA
Organism: Neisseria sp. P0008.S004; assembly: GCF_051962755.1. Lineage (NCBI taxonomy): Bacteria > Pseudomonadati > Pseudomonadota > Betaproteobacteria > Neisseriales > Neisseriaceae > Neisseria > Neisseria sp. P0008.S004. The sequence goes on along the minus strand of NZ_JBQCUZ010000013.1, from coordinate 5,459 downwards.
GGCATGGAAAGCCCAAATCAGGGCAAAATCATTCTCGACGGCCAAGACATTACCAAGCTTGCTCCGTACGAGCGCCCAATCAACATGATGTTCCAAAGCTATGCCCTGTTCCCACACATGAGTGTTGAACAAAACATCGCTTTCGGTCTGAAACAAGACAAAATGCCTAAAGGCGAAATCGACGCCCGCGTCGAAGAAATGTTGCGCCTGGTGCAAATGACCAAATACGCCAAACGCAAGCCGCACCAACTCTCCGGCGGCCAGCAACAGCGTATCGCTTTAGCGCGCAGCCTGGCAAAACGTCCTAAAATCCTGCTGCTTGACGAACCTTTGGGCGCACTCGATAAAAAATTGCGCCAACAAACCCAGCTCGAATTGGTCAATACGCTGGAGCAAGTCGGCGTAACCTGCATCATGGTTACCCACGACCAAGAAGAAGCGATGACGATGGCGACCCGCATCGCCATTATGTCCGACGGTCAGTTGCAACAAGTCGGTACGCCTAGCGATGTGTACGACTATCCAAACAGCCGCTTTACTGCCGAATTTATCGGCGAAACCAATATTTTCAGCGGCGTCGTGATTGAAGACCATGCCGATTATGCCGTCATCGAATGCGAAGGCTTGGAAAACCACGTCCGCATCGACCACGGTCTGGGCGGCCCGAGCGAACAAGACATTTGGGTCAGCATCCGTCCCGAAGATATTGATTTGTACAAAGAAAAACCCGACCACTTGGGCAGCTTCAACTGGGCAAAAGGCACAGTGGAAGAAATCGCCTACTTGGGCAGCTTCGCCATCTACCACATCAAACTCGCCAACGGCCGCGTCGTCAAAAGCCAAGTTCCCGCACCTTATTGGTACGTGCGTAACATCACGCCGCCGACTTGGGACGAAACCGTCTATATCAGCTGGCCGGAAAACCAACCGACTCCGTTGTTCCGTTAATTTAAGGGGAATGAGATGAACCTTAAAAAACTGAAAAACAAACTGTTCCGCCGCCCGGGTCAGCGTGCGGTCATCGCCGTGCCGTATATCTGGCTTTTGGTGCTGTTTCTGATTCCGTTCGCCATCGTCTTGAAAATCAGCTTCGCTGAACAAGAAATCGCCATTCCGCCATTTACGCCGTTGACGACGATTGATGAAGACTTAGGCCGTCTGAACATTGCCATCAGCTATCAGAACTACGCCGACATCTTCCAAAACTTTTGGAATACGCTCAATCCGTTTGGCGACAGTGAAAACAGCAATATCTATCTGATGACCTACTGGTCTTCGATTAAGACTGCGCTGACGACGACCATCATCTGCCTGCTGATTGGTTATCCAACCGCTTATGCCATTTCACGCGCCAATCCGGCTGCGCGCAACGGCCTGCTGTTGGCGATCATGCTGCCTTTCTGGACCTCTTTCCTGTTGCGTGTTTACGCATGGATGGGCTTATTGGGTCACAACGGCATCATCAACAATTTCTTAATCAAATATGGAATCATTAGCGAGCCTTTAGACCTGTTCTATAATGCTTTTTCACTGAATTTGGTGATGGTTTACGCCTATTTGCCGTTTATGATTTTGCCGCTGTACACACAACTGGTAAAACTGGACAACCGTCTGCTCGAAGCCGCTTCCGACTTGGGCGCAGGTCCGATCAAATCGTTCTTTACCATTACCCTGCCTTTATCCAAAACAGGCATCATCGCAGGCTCTATGCTGGTCTTCGTGCCGGCCGTCGGCGAATTTGTGATTCCTGAATTGGTGGGAGGTTCTGAAAACCTGATGATCGGTAAAGTATTGTGGCAGGCATTCTTCGACCAAAACAACTGGCCGCTGGCTTCTGCCGTCGCCGTCGTTATGGTTGCCCTGCTGGTTGTACCGATTGCCCTGTTCCAGCACTATGAAAACCGCGAATTGGAAGAAGGAGGCAAATAATGCAGAAAACCAAATTATCCTGGTTCTTGAAACTGATGCTCCTGCTCTCGCTGGCATTCCTCTATATTCCGCTGGTGGTTTTGGTCGTCTATTCTTTCAATGAATCCAAACTGGTTACCGTTTGGGGCGGTTTTTCAACCAAATGGTACGGCGCATTGATGGAAAACGACACCATCTTGGAAGCAGCCTGGCTGTCATTGCGTATCGCCATCGTTTCCTCACTTGCCGCCGTGGCACTCGGCACATTGGCTGGTTACGCCATGGCGCGTATCAAACGCTTCCGCGGCAGCACCCTGTTTGCCGGTATGATTTCCGCGCCTATGGTGATGCCTGATGTGATTACCGGTTTGTCCATGCTGCTGTTGATTATTCAGGTGCAAATGTTCCTGCAAGGCAGTGAATTGCTGCAATCGCTCTACTTCGATCGCGGCTTCTTCACTATCTTCCTTGGCCACACCACGCTTTGCATGGCGTACATTACCGTCGTTATCCGTTCGCGCTTGGTGGAATTGGACCAATCCTTGGAAGAAGCCGCTATGGACTTGGGTGCCCGTCCGCTGAAGATTTTCTTCGTGATTACCCTGCCGTTGATTGCCCCTGCGATTGCTTCCGGCTTCCTCTTGGGCATTACCCTGTCTTTGGACGACTTGGTAATTACCTCTTTCCTGTCAGGCCCGGGTTCATCGACATTGCCGCAAGTAATTTTCTCCAAAATCAAACTCGGTCTTGACCCTCAGATGAACGTTTTGGCAACCATCCTGATCGGTATCATCGGTACGCTGGTGATTGTCGTCAACTACTGGATGATGCGTCAGGCAACCAAACGGGAACGCGAGGCTGCCGAAGCCTACCGCCAAGAAAAATTGGCAGCCGAGAAAGCCGCCTAATATGCAGACAGGCTGTCCGATAAAGTGTCGGAACAGCCTGTTTTATTAACTGCATCTTATCCTTTCAGACGGCCTGAACCCAAACCCACATTCCAGGCCGTCTGAAAACCAATTTCAATGAAGTGAAAACCAACCTAAAGCTCAAATCATGATCAATCCCAGCTTCAAAGAATACCTTCCTTCCTACTATGTCAGCACGGCTAATCCCCATCCGTCTTATCCGACGCAGGAAGGCCGTCTGAAAACTGAAACCTGCGTTATCGGCGGTGGCCTGTCCGGCTTATGCACCGCCCTACCGCTTGCCGAAAACGGCCATGAAGTCATCGTACTTGAAGCCGCCCGTATCGGTTTCGGCGCATCAGGCCGCAGCGGCGGACAAGTCATCAGCGACTTTGCCTGCGGCATGGAAGAAATCGAAAAACAAGTCGGTTTGGAACAGGCTCAATGGTTCTGGCAGCAATCTCTGCAAGCCGTTGAACTGGTTGACTCCCGCATTCAAAAACACAATATCCAATGCGATTGGCAACGCGGCTACGCTACCGTCGCCGTCCGTCCTCAGCATTGGGAAGAATTGCAACAATGGCACGAACACGCTCAAAAACATTATGGCGCAAGCCATTACCAGCTTTGGGATAAAGCCACGCTGAAGCAGCAACTTGCCAGCGATATGTATCAAGGCGCGCAATTTGATCCTTTATCCGGCCACTTACACCCACTCAATTACACCCTAGGCATTGCCAAAGCGGCAACCGATGCAGAAGCACAACTTTTTGAGCAATCCCCGATGACGCGTATCGAGCCATGCGATAACGGCTGGCTGGTTCATACGCCCAATGGCAGTGTTGAGTGCAAAAACCTCGTTTATGCCGTCAATACTTATGCAGGCTTACACCCAAAATTCAAAGTATTGGAACAAAAAGCCATTGCAGTCAGCACCTTTATCATCGCCACCGAGCCACTGTGCGAACGCGCCAAAGACCTGATCCGCAATAATATGGCCATCTGCGACAACCGCCACGTCCTCGACTACTACCGCCTCAGCGCCGACGGCCGCCTGCTCTTCGGCGGCAAAGACAACGAGTTTATCGATGACCCTGACCGCATGACTGAACTCGTCCGCCAAGATATGCTGAAAGTTTTCCCGCAACTTGCCGATATCAGAATCGAGCATTCTTGGGGCGGCGAATGCGACATTACGCGCAACCTCGCCCCACATTTCGGCCGCCTCGCCCCTACCGTTTTCTACGCCCAAGGCTATTCCGGACACGGCATGGCGATTACCGGCATTGCCGGTTTGGCGATTGCCGAAGCCATCATGGGCGATGACGGCCGTCTGAAACCTTTCGAGCAACTGCGCCACAGCAACATCATCACCCAACCATTCCTGCGCAAACTCGGCTCTTTTCTCGGCTCAAAATACTATCAATGGAAAGACAGCCACTAAACCCAAGCAACAAACATATTTCAGACGGCGGCAGATTCAAGTAAAATTCAGGCCGTCTGAAAGCTTAGATACGACAAAATTCAATCATTCATCAGCAAGGAAACCATTATGAGCAACCATCACAAACTCATCATCCTCGGCTCCGGCCCCGCCGGCTATACTGCCGCCGTCTACGCTGCCCGCGCCAATCTCAACCCTGTGATCATTACCGGCGTTGAGCAAGGCGGACAACTGATGACCACCACCGAAGTGGACAACTGGCCTGCCGATGCCGAAGGCGTACAAGGTCCGGAACTGATGGCCCGTTTCCAGGCTCATGCCGAACGCTTCGGTACTGAAATGATTTTCGACCAAATCCACACCGTTGATTTGCAAAACCGTCCGTTTACCCTTAAAGGCGATATGGGCGAATACACCTGCGATGCACTCATCGTTGCCACCGGCGCTTCCGCCAAATATTTAGGTTTGCCAAGCGAAGAAACCTTTGCCGGCAAAGGCGTTTCCGCCTGCGCAACTTGCGATGGTTTCTTCTACAAAAAACAAGATGTTGCCGTAGTCGGCGGTGGCAATACCGCTGTGGAAGAAGCCCTCTACCTTGCCAATATCGCCAACACCGTTACCCTGATTCACCGCCGCGACAGCTTCCGCGCCGAGAAAATCATGGTGGACAAACTGATGCAACGCGTCGAAGAAGGCAAAATCATCCTCAAGCTCAACAGCTCGGTTGACGAAATCTTGGGCGACGAAAGCGGCGTTACCGGTGCACGCCTGAAACACAATGACGGCAGCACTGAAGAAATCGCTGTAAAAGGCGTTTTCATCGCCATCGGCCACAAACCCAACACCGACATCTTCAAAGGTCAACTTGATATGGATGAAACTGGCTACCTGAAAACCAAAGGTGGTACCGGTGACAATGTCGGCGCAACCAATATCGAAGGCGTATGGGCGGCAGGCGACGTCAAAGACCATACCTACCGTCAAGCCATCACCAGCGCAGCTTCCGGCTGCCAAGCTGCGCTTGATGCCGAACGTTGGCTCGACCGCCACGGCGTATGAGCCTCTAAGCTACGTCCTATTCTTTAAAACATAATCAAAAGGCCATCTGAAATTTCAGACGGCCTGAGACCTTTGCAAAATTCCTTTCCCCCAACAGCCGAAACCTAAACACAGGTTTTCGGCTGTTTTTGTTTCGAATA
>NZ_JBQCUZ010000012.1:0-23332 GCF_051962755.1 Neisseria sp. P0008.S004 | reverse complement strand
AACCAGATAATCCGATGAGATGCTAGTCTGTCTCACTCTCATGCAAAGGTAAGATCAACCATTTAATCCGCTTACCCAAAATAATCAGGCCGTCTGAATTTTTTCAGACGGCCTGATTTTGCAAATAAGGCTTTTTAGTGCCACAATCTTCCCCATTCTGTCTAAAAACAAAGGAAGCACCATGTACCGTCATGTCGAGTATTATCCGGGCGACCCGATTTTGAGTTTGGTTGAAACCTTCAAACGCGACGAGCGTTCTGAAAAAGTCAATTTGAGCATAGGCATTTATTTTGATGGCGAAGGCAAAATGCCGGTTTTGGAATCTGTCCTCCGGGCAGAAGCAGAGCATGCGGCCGTACCGCGCCCATCGCCTTATCTGCCGATGGAAGGTTTGGACACTTACCGAAGCGCGGTTCAGCGTTTGCTGTTTGGGCAGGATAATCCGGCGTTGGCAGAAGGGCGCGTTGCGACCATACAGACCTTGGGCGGCTCGGGGGCGTTGAAAGTCGGTGCCGACTTTTTGCACCGTTGGTTCCCTGAAGCGAAAGCCTATGTCAGCGACCCGACTTGGGACAACCATAAGGGTATTTTTGAAGGTGCCGGTTTTGAAGTGGGGACGTATCCTTATTACAACCCTGAAACCGTCGGCGTAAAATTTGAAGAAATGACTGCGTTTTTCAAGACCTTGCCGGAAAACAGCGTCTTGATTTTACATCCATGCTGTCAAAACCCGACCGGCGTCGATATGTCGCAAGCGCAATGGGATGAAGTGTTGGACATCGTTAAAACGCACAAGCTGATTCCGTTTATGGATATTGCCTATCAAGGTTTCGGCGAGGATTTGGACAACGATGCTTATGCGATTCGTAAAGCCGTCGAAATGGGCCTGCCTTTGTTTGTCAGCAACTCTTTTTCGAAAAACCTGTCGCTGTATGGCGAACGCGTCGGCGGTTTGAGTGTAGTGTGTCCCAATAAGGAAGAAGCAGAGCTGGTGTTCGGACAGTTGAAATTTACCGTCCGCCGAATTTATTCCAGTCCTGCCGCGCATGGCGCATACATTGCATCTGATGTGATGAATAGCGAGGAGCTACGCGCTTTATGGGAAAATGAGGTTTACGCCATGCGCGACCGCATCCGTGCCATGCGTCAGAAACTTTATGATGTTTTGACGGCCAAAATTCCCAATCGCGATTTCAGCTATTTCATCAAACAGCTCGGTATGTTCAGCTATACAGGCCTAACCGTAGAGCAGGTACACCGCCTGCGTGACGAGTTTGCCGTTTACCTGCTGGATTCAGGCAGGATGTGTGTGGCAGGATTGAATGCATCGAATATCGATTATGTGGCCGAAGCATTTGCCAAAGTGTTGCAATAGCCGTTCAATCTGAAATTGAATGTAGTTTTATTTGAAGTAAATCAAAAGGCCGTCTGAAAAATTTTCATCTTTCAGACGGCCTCTTTATAATTGGCGCACCCAACAGGGATCGAACCTGTGACCTCCAGCTTCGGAAACTGACACTCTTCCAACTGAGCTATGGGTGCGAAAGCCGTAAGGTTAACGCATATTGGCTTTATTGGCAAAGTTTATCTTGAAAGTGTCTGAAAGTGGCATTGGCGGTCACTTTTTTGCATGGCTGGAATAATCAATTAACTACAAAGGCTTATAGATTTCAGACGGCCTTTTTGAGGATTTTTGCGTATCTTTTTCTCAAGATGGATTGGAAAGCCTTTGCGAATTCAGTATAATCCAGCAAAATATTGTTAACTGCGTTTAACACATAAACTATAACTTACAGCACAACCTAACCTAACGGCGAGGCCTACCAAATGAAACAACTCCGCGACCACAAAGCCCAAGGCTCTGCATTGTTCACCCTTGTGAGCGGTATCGTTATTGTCATTGCAGTGATTTACTTCCTGATCAAACTGGCGGGAAGCGGTTCATTCGGCGATGTTGCCGAAACAACCGAAGCTGCGACTCAAACCCGTATCCAGCCAGTCGGCCAACTGAAATTGGGCGATGGTATTCCAGTCGGCGAGCGTCAAGGCGACCAGATTTTCAATAAAATCTGTATCCAATGTCACGCGGCGGACAGTATCGTTCCTAATGCGCCTAAATTTGAAAACAAAGGCGATTGGGCTCCTCGTATCGCCCAAGGCTTTGATACCTTGTTCCAACACGCTTTGAACGGTTTCAACGCAATGCCTGCCAAAGGCGGTGCAGCTGATTTGACCGACCAAGAATTGAAACGCGTGATTACTTATATGGCCAACAAAGCCGGCGGTACTTTCCCCGATCCTGATGCTGCGGCTCCTGCCGATGCCGCTGCTTCCGGCGAAGCTGCTTCAGCTCCAGCGGCTGAGGGTGTGGCTCCTGCAGATGCTCCTAAAGCAGACGCTGCCAAAGCTGAAGACAAAGGCGCAGCTGCCGGTGGTGCAGACGGTAAAAAAGTTTACGAAGCCAGCTGCCAAGCATGTCACGGCGGTGCAGTTCCCGGTGTTCCTCATGTAGGTAAAAAAGAAGACTGGGCTCCTCGTATCAAACAAGGTAAAGACACCCTGCACAAACATGCAATCGAAGGCTTTAACGCAATGCCTGCCAAAGGCGGTAACGGCAGCCTGAGCGACGATGAAGTGAAAGCTGCAGTTGATTACATGGCTAATCAATCTGGTGCTAAATTCTAAGATTTGACTTTGACTCTCGAATAGAAAGCGCATTCTGCATAGGATGCGCTTTTTTCGTGCAGGAAGGCCTGATCTTGCTATAATACGAGAGTACTAGATTGTAGTTTGTCTGAAAGATTCAGACGGCCTTCAAACACAATATTCTTTTAAAGAAGTTTAACTATATTCACATACGACAAAACAATCACGGAGTTATCTCATGGCAAAAAAATATTTCGGTACTGACGGTGTGCGTGGCGAAGTCGGTCAGTTTCCTATCAATCCTGATTTTGTCTTGAAATTAGGCTATGCGGCAGGTCAGGTTTTGGTGCAGCACGAAGGCGAAATCAAACCAACCGTCTTAATCGGCAAAGACACGCGTATTTCAGGCTATATGCTGGAAGCTGCGCTGATTGCCGGTTTTACCGCCGCCGGTGTCAATGTTATTCAAACCGGCCCTCTGCCAACCCCGGGCGTAGCGTATCTGACCCGTGCTTTGCGTTTGTCTGCCGGTGTGATGATTTCTGCTTCCCATAACGTTTATTCCGACAACGGCATTAAATTCTTTGCCGAAGGCGGTGTGAAGCTGAGCGATGAAATCGAGTTGGAAATTGAAGCCAAAATCGATGAAGAAATGAAAACCCAGCCGTCCAGCCGTCTTGGCCGCGCGCGCCGGATTAATGGTGCGGATGACCGCTATATCGAGTTCTGTAAATCCACTTTCCCAAGTCATTTGGATTTGCGCGGTCTGAAATTGGTGGTCGATACCGCCAATGGTGCAGGCTATGCAGTTGCGCCTAAAGTATTCCACGAATTGGGTGCGCAAGTGGTGAGTATCGGTGATGAGCCAAACGGCTACAACATCAATGAGAAATGTGGTGCGACCCATCCGAAAGCTTTGCAAGCTGCCGTACTGCAAAATGAAGCCGATTACGGCATTGCCTTGGACGGCGATGGCGACCGTTTGATGATGGTTGACCGCAATGGCAAAGTGTATGACGGCGACAGCCTGATTTATGTGATTGCCAAAGCACGCGCGCACGAAGGCGTGGAAATCGGCGGTGTGGTGGGTACAGTGATGACCAATATGGCGATGGAAATTGCTTTGAAAGAGCAGGGCGTTGATTTCTGCCGTGCCAAAGTGGGCGACCGCTATGTGTTGGAACAGCTCCACCAACGCGGTTGGCTGATTGGCGGCGAAGCCAGCGGCCATATTTTGTGCATGGACAAACACAATACCGGCGACGGCATCATTTCCGCGCTACAAGTTTTGGCCGCATTGCAAACCTTGAATCAAGACCTTGCCACCGTTTGCGCCGATTGGCAGCCGTATCCGCAAACCATGATCAACGTCCGCATCAAAAAAGGCCAAAACTGGCAGGACGCTTCCAAAGAGGCTTTGGCTGAAGTGGAAAAAGAACTCGAAGGCAAAGGCCGCGTGGTCTTGCGTGCATCCGGTACCGAGCCTGTTGTGCGCGTGATGGTGGAAGCCAAGCAGGCAGACTGGGCGAAAAAAGGCGCAGAAAAAATTGCCGCGGCCATTCAAGGTCAAAAGTAACAGTGTGTTTGATTTTGAATTGAACTAAATAAAAGGCCGTCTGTTGTTCAGACGGCCTTTGTGTTTCAGTTGAAAGCTTAGTTGCTCAAGACATCAACGCCTTTAGGAGGTGTGAATTTGAACATACCGCTGGAAAGGTTAGGCTTGGTGTTCAAACCGCTGAAGCTGATGCTGGTTTGGTTGCCGAAGCTGTCTTTCAGCTGCATGGCGGCGAGGTTGTCGCCTTTGAAGCCGATGCGGATGTATTGGTAGCCGGCGTTGTTTTTCTTAGGCGTAGCCAAAACGTAGTCGATACCGTTAGCAGAACCGTCTTCTTTTAGCGTGTAGCTGCTGTCCAATGCCGTTTTGTTGGAGAGGATGGCGGCAGGGCTGTCGCCGATGGTTTGGTCTTGTGAGGACTTGGTTACTTGCGCCAAATCTACGTCATAGAGCCAAATGGTTTTGCCGTCGCCAACGATGGTTTGTTTATAGGGTTTGGTGTATTCCCATTTGAACAAGCCAGGGCGCAGGATTTTGAATGTACCGTATGTAGTTTGGGTTTTCTTTTTGCTGTGAACGGTTTGGCTGAAGTTGCCACTGATACCGTCGGCGTCATTATTGAATTTTTTCAGGGCGTCCACTGCGCCGGCTTGTGCAAAGCTGATGGCTGAAGAAAGCAGCGCGGCAGCGGTCAGGGTGAACAGTCGGGTAGTTTTCATGTTTTGGTTCCTTGTTCGGAGAGATGGGTTCAGTATAGACGTTATGGTGTAACAGGCAAGGGGCTGAATGGAGGGTTTAATTTGTGTAAATATGAAAAATCCAATCAAGTGACTGAAATAATTTCATTTCTTCAGACGGCCTGCATTTGGTTTTGACGTTTTTTTAATGAAACACATAAGGGCTTGGTGTGGTATTTAATGTCATTTTACGGAAAGCGTGAAATTATAGTCTTTCTGTTTGCTTTTTAAAACGGTTATAATATTTATCTTTTGAAAACAATGGTTTTGTATGTATCTGAATCCTTATCCTTTATTGGAACAGGCTTTGCTGTCGGACAATCCGGATGAAAAAGGAAAATTGACGCAGGCCTTGTTTGCGCAGTTGGGCAAGGCGGAAGGTTTGACGGTTGAAGAGTCGAAACCTGTGGATTGCCGTTTTGCCGGACATCCGCTCCGTCCGCGTTTGGTTGCCCCTTCGGAAGTCACGCCGCGCAAGATGAATACGGTCGAAGGCTATGCGGCGATGTTGCACGCGATTGCGCACATCGAATTTAATGCGATTAATCTGGCTTTGGATGCGGCGTATCGTTTTCGCAATATGCCGTTTCAGTTTGTACGCGATTGGGTAAGGGTGGCGAAAGAAGAAGTGTTTCACTTCGGCTTGATGCGCGGCCGTCTGAACAGCTTGGGCTACGATTACGGCGATTTTGAAGCGCACGGGCATTTGTGGGATATGGCGTATAAAACTGCTTACGATCCCTTGTTGCGTATGGCTTTGGTACCGCGGGTGTTGGAAGCGCGCGGTTTGGATGTCACGCCGGGTATTCGTGCAAAAGTGGCGCAGCGTGGCGATGTGGAAACCTGCGATGTGTTGGATATTATTTATCGCGATGAAGTGGGGCATGTCGCCATCGGCAATCATTGGTATCAGCATCTTTGCCGTGAGCGCGGTTTGGAACCGGTTGCCTTGTTCCGCAGCCTGATTGCGCGTTACGATATGTTTATCTTCCGCGGCTACGTCAATATCGAAGCACGGGAACGCGCAGGATTCAGCCGTTTCGAGCTGGATATGTTGGAAGATTTTGAGAAAAGTTTGAAACAGGATAAAAAGGCCGTCTGAAACGGTAAAATCATCATGGCACATCATCACGATCATTCGCACGCGCACACGCATACCGCCAATAAGCAGGTATTGCGCATTTCATTTTTCGTCATTGCCGGATTTATGCTGGTTGAAGCTGTCGGCGGCTGGCTGACCAACTCTTTGGCCCTGCTTTCCGATGCGGGGCATATGTTCAGCGATGCGTTTTCGCTGGGCGTAGCATTGTGGGCATTCAAACTTGGCGAGAAACAGACCACGCTGCAAAAGACATTTGGCTATAAGCGTTTTGAAATTTTGACGGCGATGTTTAACGGATTGTCGCTGGTGTTGATTGCGGCGATGATTTTTTATGAAGCAGTCAAACGATTGTTTTATCCGCCGGAAATTTTGACGGGCGGCATGTTGGTGGTCAGTATCATCGGTTTGCTGGTCAACATCGGCGTCGCCGTTTATATGTTGAAAAATGGTGATACTGAAGAAAACGTCAATATGCGTGGCGCGTATCTGCACGTAATCAGCGATTTATTCGGCTCGATAGGGGCGATTGTCGCAGCGGTACTGATGATGGCGTATGGTTGGCAATGGGCGGATACGGTAGCCAGCGTATTGGTGGCGGCTTTGGTAGGGCGCAGCGGCTGGAAGCTGTTTAAACAGACTTTGCACATTTTGATGGAAGGCGCGCCGGAAAACATCCATACCGATGAGTTGCTCAGCATTATCCGCAATACGGAGGGCGTAAAATCCGTTCACGACTTGCATGTTTGGACGATTACCAGCAATATCCACGTTTTGTCCTGCCATATTGTTGTAGATGGCAGCATGACGGTTGCAGAGTCCGAACAAATCGCCTACCGCGTCGAACATGAATTGGCGCATCATAACATCGGACATTGTACGATTCAGATTGAAAGCCAACGGCACCCGCATAAAGATGAAGTTTTGTGTTCGCAGGAAATGCACGAACATCATCACCATTAACCATATTCAGGCCGTCTGAAACTTGTTGAATTGTTCAGACGCCTTCTAAAATCATCAAAGGAACACTTATGATCCAAGCCGTATTATTCGACCTTGACGGCACGCTTGCCGATACCGCGCTTGATTTGGGTGGTGCGCTCAATACGGTATTGCGCCGACACGGTTTGCCAGAAAAAAGCATGGATGAAATCCGTCCGCAGGCCAGTCATGGTGCGAGCGGTTTGCTCAAACTTGGCGCAGGCATTACGCCCGACCATCCGGACTATATGCAATGGCGCAAAGAGTTTTTGGACGAATACAGCCGCTGTTATGCCGATCAAACCATCTTGTTCGACGGCGTAAACGAAATGCTTGAAGCCTTAGTCCAACACGGTATCCAATGGGGCATTATCACCAATAAGCCCATGCGTTTTACCGATGTCCTCGTGCCTAAGCTCGGGTTTACCGTGCCTCCTGCCGTCATTGTCAGCGGCGATACTTGCGATGAACCCAAGCCCAGCGTGAAGCCTATGTTTTATGCGTGCGAACAGATTGGCGTTGAGGCGCAGCGATGTTTTTATGTCGGTGATGCAGAGCGCGATATGCAGGCAGGCAAGAATGCAGGCATGACGACCGTGCTTGCCGATTGGGGCTATATTTCTGCCGAAGACCAAACTGAAAACTGGCTTGCTGATTTCCGTATTGCCACGCCTTTGGATTTGTTGGCAATCTTGCGTTAAAACCCTGTAATAATCCGTTTTCAGACGGCTTGAAACGGCGTAAAATCGTACTAAGTTTGTATTTTTTCAACCGTTTTACACTTGTAAAGAGAAAAATCATGTTCTTCAAGCATATCGAAGCTGCTCCTGCTGATCCGATTTTAGGTTTGGGCGAGGCGTTTAAAGCCGAAACCCGTCCGGAGAAAGTCAATCTCGGTATCGGCGTGTACAAAGATGCATCCGGCGCGACGCCTATTGTCAAAGCCGTCAAAGAGGCTGAAAAACGCCTGTTGGAAAGCGAAACAACCAAAAACTACCTGACCATCGACGGCGTTGCCGACTACAACGAACAAACCCAAATTCTGCTGTTTGGCAAAGACCACGAAATCATCGCCAGCCGTCGCGCCAAAACAGCGCAAAGCCTTGGCGGTACAGGCGCATTGCGTATTGCGGCCGAGTTTGTCAAACGTCAGTTGAACGCGCAAACCATCTGGATTTCCAATCCAACTTGGCCTAACCACAATGCCATCGCCAAAGCGGTCGGCATCCAAGACAAACCTTATCGCTACTATGATGCCGCCAAACACGGTTTGGATTGGGACGGCATGATTGAAGACTTGAGCCAAGCTCAAAAAGGCGACATCGTCCTGCTGCACGGCTGCTGCCACAACCCTACCGGCATCGACCCTACGCCCGAACAATGGGAAACTTTGGCAAAACTTTCTGCCGAAAAAGGCTGGTTGCCACTGTTTGACTTTGCTTATCAAGGCTTCGGCAATGGCTTGGAAGAAGATGCCTACGGCTTGCGCGTGTTCTTGAAACACAATACAGAATTGCTGATTGCCAGCTCTTATTCCAAAAACTTCGGTATGTACAACGAGCGCGTCGGCGCGTTCACTTTGGTGGCCGAAGATGAAGAAACAGCAGCCCGCGCCCACAGCCAAGTCAAAACCATCATCCGTACCTTGTATTCCAACCCGGCTTCACACGGTGCGAACACCATTGCGCTGGTGTTGAAAAATGATGATTTGAAAGCACAATGGATTGCCGAACTTGACGAAATGCGTGGCCGTATCAAAGCCATGCGCCAAAAATTTGTCGAGTTGCTCAAAGCAAAAGGTGCAACCCAAGACTTTGATTTCATTATTGAACAAAACGGTATGTTCTCTTTCAGCGGTCTGACTCCCGAACAAGTTGACCGTTTGAAAAATGAGTTTGCCATTTATGCCGTCCGTTCCGGCCGCATCAACGTCGCCGGTATTACCGATGACAATATCGACTACCTGTGCGAAAGCATTGTGAAAGTCTTGTAATTGTCGAATTAAAGGCAAACGGCAAAGGCCGTCTGAATCATTCAGACGGCCTTTATTTTTGGTTGTCGAAGCTTATCCGGCAACTGCGTTCATTCCCCAATAAATCATGGCATAGCGCAGCAGTTTGCCTGCAATCAGAATGATGGCGCAATGCAAAGCATTGAGCCTGAGCCAGCCTGCGGCAAGGGGGAGTGCATCGCCGATAATCGGCAGCCATGCAAATAATAGTGGCCAAATTCCCCATCTTTGTATACGCGCCAATACTTTTTCAGACGGCCTTTTCTTGGACGGAAACATTCTGCCCATGTAATACGAAACCATACTGCCCAAGCCATTCGCCAAACCGGCACACAAACATGCGCCGAGGGCATGTTGCGGATATTGGTACACAAATGCGGCGTATGCCGCCTCGGATGTACCCGGAAGTAGTGTGGCTGAAGTGAAGGCAGAAGCAATCAGGGCAAGGTAAGCGTAAAGAGGGGGCATGTTTTGAGTTACATCAAGTGATATTGTAAAAAAGAAATAATAGGTTTAATAAGAGGATTATGCCTTTATTTTTTAATCTAATAAAATATAAATCCAATATTATTGAAATTTTTAAAATTAAACGACTGAAGGATAATGTAGTCGGCTGTTAGAAAATAGTTTTCAAAGTGACGGATTATCAGTATGATACGGGCGGCTGTTAATGGGTGTTAAGTTTAATGAACTGATTTAAGCTCATTTTTCCAGCAAATCTTAACAAAACGAAAGGCAAATCATGTCTGCGCATTCACAACAAAATCATACTCCTGCGCTGGTTGTCCTAACCACACTCTTTTTCATGATGGGTTTCATTACCTGCATGAACGATATTTTGATTCCGCACCTGAAAGATATTTTCGAACTGACTTATGTTCAGGCGATGCTGATTCAATTCTGTTTCTTTACCGCTTATGCGATTATGTCGATCCCTATGGGTTATTTGGTCGGCAAAATCGGCTATAAAAACGGTGTAATCGGCGGTTTCGTATTGACTGCCATCGGCTGTCTGTTGTTCTATCCTGCCGCCGGCAGCCATTCTTATCCTACTTTCTTGGGTGCGCTGTTCATTTTGGCTTCAGGTGTAACGCTGTTGCAAGTGGCGGGTAACCCTTATGTGACCCTGCTGTCCAAACCAGGTAAAGAATCTGCAACACTGACTTTGGTTCAGGCATTCAACTCTTTGGGTACGACCATTGCTCCGCAAATCGGGGCATTCCTGATTTTGGCTGATGCGACACAAACTGTCAGCAAAGCCGAGCAAATTTCTTCTGTTCAAATTCCATATTTGGGTTTGGCAGGTTTGCTGATTATTTTGGCTGTGTTCGTCAAAATGATTCGTCTGCCTGATGCAAACAAAATTGCTGAAGAAGAGAGTGAACACAACCATGATGGTAAACACAGCGTATGGCAATACCGCCACTTGATTTTTGGTGCGGCCGGTATTTTCTGTTATGTTGGTGCAGAAGTATCTATCGGTTCTTTGTTGGTCAACGTGTTGGGTTACCTGAAAGGTTTGGACCACGCATCTGCTGCAAAATATCTGTCGTTCTACTGGGGCGGCGCGATGGTTGGTCGCTTCTTAGGCTCTGCCATCATGGCGAAAATTGCGCCTAACCGCTATTTGGCATTCAATGCTACCGCTGCTGTTGTCCTGTTGGGCGTAGCTATGTTGGCAGGTAAAGCCAGTGCAGATGTTGCGATGTGGGCATTGTTGGCCATCGGTTTCTTCAATTCCATCATGTTCCCAACGATTTTCTCTTTGGCAACCAAAGGTCTTGGCCGATTCACCAGCAGCGCTTCCGGCGTATTGTGTACTGCGATTGTCGGCGGTGCGGTTGTGCCTGTGGTACAAGGTTGGGTAGCGGATACTCAAGGTCTGATGATTTCTTTCGTTGTATCAGCGATTTGTTACGTATACATCGTCTTCTTTGCTATAAAAGGCTACAAAGCTGACGAATAATTCATCATGATAAAAGGCCGTCTGAAACCTTATGGGATTTCAGACGGCCTTTTTACTTTGTGGCATAATGATTTAAATGACAGGAGGAAAAAATGGCCAAAATCATTTTGCTGCATGGCTTGCACATGCATTCGTGGGTCATGAGACCGCTGGCGTATTTGCTGGAACAAGAAGGTTTTGAAGTTGCGCTGTTCGATTATTGCAGTGTGTTGCACTCGATGAATCGGCATGTTGAGGACTTGGCGCGATGGATTGATGAGAACCATGCTGATGAAACGCTGCACTTTGTCGGTCATAGTTTGGGCGGGTTGGTCTTACGCAATTTTGCGGCGGCATATCCGGATAAAGTCAGCGGCCGTATTGTTACCATGGGTACGCCGCATCAAGGCAGCCGTGCCGCTCAACGTGTGTTCAATATGGGTTTGCAAAAGCCGGTATTGGGCGGCTCGTATAAAGGCGCATTGGACGGTGGTATGCCTGAATTGCCAGAGGGCGTTAAGTTGGGCAGTATTGCCGGCAATAAACCGTATGGGCTGGGCCGTGTTTTAGGTTTGCATGGCGAACATGATGGTACGGTTTTGGTCAGCGAAACGCATTGTCCGAATATGCGTGATCATGTCGTTTTGCCTGTCAGCCATAGCGGTATGCTGTTTAACCGTAAAACGGTTGAGCAGGTGGTGGCATTTTTGCATGATGGACGTTTTAAAAAGCAATAAAATTTCATTTATTTTAATTTAAAAGTATTTAATGTTAATAATTTAATATATTTTAAAGAAAGTGTCGCAGTTTTACTGAAGCTGTTTTTATAAAATAACAGGCAGGCCGTCTGAAAATCGGGTTTCAGACGGCCTGTTATGCTAAAATCTGTTAAATACTTATTAAAAAGGCAAAGAACAATGTTTGCTTTCAAATCCTTACTTAATATGCCGCGCTTTGAGGCCATCGCTGTGGCCTTGGCTTTGGTGGCGGCAATGGGTTACACGATTATTTCGCTTGAATGGCTGCCGCATATGTCGATTGTGACGGCGATCGTGGTCTTGCTGTTGTACGGTTTGATGCGTGGCTTGAAATATCAAGACATGCAAAACGGTATGATAGGCGCGGTCGGGCAGGGCATGGGTGCGATTTATCTGTTTTTCTTTATCGGCCTGATGGTCAGCGCGCTGATGATGAGCGGTGCGATTCCGACGCTGATGTATTACGGTTTCGGATTGATTTCGCCGACTTATTTTTATTTCTCGGCGTTTGCGCTTTGCTCAATCATCGGTATTTCCATCGGCAGTAGTTTGACGACTTGTGCGACTGTCGGCGTGGCATTTATGGGTATGGCGGCTGCGTTTCATGCCGATATGGCGATGACGGCAGGCGCGATTGTGTCGGGTGCGTTCTTTGGCGATAAAATGTCGCCGCTTTCCGATACGACCGGTATTTCCGCTTCGATTGTCGGCATTGATTTGTTCGAGCACATCAAAAACATGATGTACACCACTGTGCCTGCGTGGTTGATCAGTGCGGCGTTGATGTTGTGGCTCTTGCCCAATGTTGCCGCGCATGACATGAACAGCGTCGAAGCTTTTCGCGCGCAATTGGAAGCAACCGGTTTGGTGCATGCCTACTCGCTGATTCCGTTTGCCTTACTGGTTATCCTTGCCCTGATGCGCGTAAATGCCATTGTGGCTATGTTGTTTACCGTTGTGGTGGCGCTGATTGTGACTTACTTCCACAGTACGCCTGATTTGAAACAGCTGGGTGCGTGGTTTTACGGCGGATACAAACTCGAAGGTGAAGCATTTAAAGACATTGCCCGTTTGATTTCTCGCGGCGGTTTGGAAAGCATGTTCTTTACGCAAACCATCGTGATACTCGGCATGAGCTTGGGCGGCCTGTTGTTCAGTATCGGTGTGATTCCGTCTTTGTTGGAGGCTATTCGTGCGTTCCTGACCAATGCTGGACGCGCTACTTTCAGCGTGGCCATGACATCGGTCGGTGTCAACTTCCTGATTGGCGAGCAATATTTGAGTATCCTGCTTTCCGGCGAAACCTTTAAGCCGGTTTATGACAAGCTTGGTCTGCATTCGCGCAACCTTGCCCGTACGCTGGAAGATGCGGGTACGGTCATCAACCCGTTGGTGCCTTGGAGCGTCTGTGGCGTATTCATCAGCCATGCCTTGGGTGTGCCTGTTTGGGAATACCTGCCTTATGCCTTCTTCTGCTACTTGAGTTTGGCTCTGACGCTGGTGTTTGGCTGGACAGGGTTGACTTTGAGTAAAAAATAAACAGTAGGCTGTTTGATAATCAGGCCGTCTGAAAACAATTTCAGACGGCCTTGTTTTACTTGAAGTAGCCGTATCAACATGATTTCACTATAATTGCTGCGCCAATAAAAAAATAATCCAAACAATGAACAAACAAATCCGCCAAGAAATTTTCGAGCGTTTCCGCGCTGCCAATCCTCATCCGACTACCGAGTTGAATTTCAGCTCGCCGTTTGAGCTGCTTATCGCCGTTTTATTGTCTGCACAAGCAACTGATGTCGGCGTGAACAAAGCGACTGCCAAACTCTTTCCAGTTGCCAATACGCCGCAAGCCATGTTGGATTTGGGGCTGGACGGCGTGATGGAATACACCAAAACCATAGGCCTCTACAAAACTAAGTCCAAACACATCATGCAGACTTGCCGTATTTTGCTGGAAAAATACAATGGCGAAGTGCCTGCCGACCGAGAGGCTTTGGAATCTTTGCCCGGTGTTGGCCGTAAAACAGCCAATGTGGTGTTGAATACTGCATTCGGGCAACCTGTTATGGCGGTCGATACCCATATTTTCCGTGTGGCCAACCGCACCAAAATCGCGCCGGGCAAGGATGTGCGCGAAGTTGAAGACAAGCTGATGCGCTTTATTCCCAAAGAATTTTTGATGGATGCTCATCATTGGTTGATTTTGCACGGCCGCTATACGTGCAAGGCTTTGAAACCTCAATGTAGCAAATGCCTGATTAACGATTTGTGCGAATATCCGGCAAAAATGTAAATAAAAACATAAAAAAGGCCGTCTGAATTTCAGACGGCCTTTGATTTGGCTACGATTAGTCGGCAACTGCCATCAGGCTGGCATTACCACCGGCAGCGGTAGTATTGATACTGCAAGAGATTTCTTCAAATACTTGCAGGATGTCCAGACCTTGTTCGGAAGGCAGAATGCGGATGAGTGCACCGTCGCGGCCGGCCAACTCTTGTTTGCGCTCGCTGCTCAAAGGCTCGATAGCGGCAACATGGCTGATGCCTGCGTTTTCAGGTTTGCTGTTGACTTGTAACAAACCGTCCAAATCGGCTGAGTAGGAAGCCAATGGGCTGTTAGGCTCAACAACGGTTTGGATGCCTGCGGCTGCCAGCTCGGTCAGGGCAGAGAAGGCTTGCAGCAGATTGCCGCCATGTACCCAAATACGTTTTGGAGAGCGCCAGCTCAATGAGTTGCGTTCGCCGGTCGGGCCGACCAATACGGTTTCGGCTTTGCGCAGGGTACGGACGCGTGCGTGACCCAAAGCTGCGGCTGCGGCTTTTTTCTCTTCTGCGTTAAACGGCAGTTTGTGAACCAGGGTTTCCAAACGTTTGAGTGCGTCTTCGTCTGCTTGGCCGATTCGGCTGAGGGTTGGGGCAATCCATTCAGGAGTACGAACCAGGCGTTGCAGATAGAATGAACCGCCTGCTTTTGGACCGGTACCGGACAAGCCGTGACCGCCGAAAGGTTGTACGCCGACAACAGCACCAACGATGTTGCGGTTAACGTAGATGTTACCGGCTTCGATGCGGTCGCGGATATGGTCGACAGTGCCTTCGATACGGCTGTGTACACCGCTGGTCAGAGCATAGCCTTTGGCGTTGATTTGGTCGATGAGTTGATCCAATTCGCTGGCGCGGTAGCGGACAACGTGCAATACAGGACCGAACACTTCGCGTTGCAACTCGTTCAGGTTGTTCAATTCAAACAGGATTGGACGAACGAAAGTAGAGTTGTTGTCATCAACGTCGGCGGCAGTTTTGATTTCGTGGTAAGCCTTCGCTACGCCTTTCATTCGGTTGATGTGGGCCAACAGGTTTTGTTGGGCTTCAGCATCGATGACAGGGCCAATATCTGTGGTCAGTTGGGTCGGTTTGCCGACAACCAATTCGTCCATTGCGCCTTTGATGATGTTGACCATTTTATCGGCAACATCTTCTTGAACGCACAAGATACGCAGAGCGGAACAACGTTGGCCTGCGCTGTCGAAGGCAGAGTTCAATACGTCGAGGCAGACTTGTTCCGGCAGGGCGGTAGAGTCCACAATCATCGCGTTTTGACCACCGGTCTCGGCAATCAGGACAGGGCTGTCGTCGCGTTTGGACAGGGCTTTGTTGATCAGGCGCGCTACTTCGGTAGAACCGGTGAAGATCACACCGCCGATGCGGGCATCGCCGGTCAGGGCAGAGCCGACATCGCCTGCGCCGAGTACGAGTTGCAGCGCAGAAGTCGGAATACCGGCTTGATGCATCAGGGAAACTGCGTAAGTAGCAATCAGGCTGGTTTGTTCGGCAGGTTTGGCGATAACGGTGTTACCGGCTGCCAATGCAGAAACCACTTCGCCGGTAAAGATGGCCAATGGGAAGTTCCATGGGCTGATGGCAACGATTGCGCCGACAGCTTTGGCATCTTTAGGCAAGGTGTTTTCAGCTTCGTTGGCATAGTAGCGACAGAAGTCAACGGCTTCTCGTACTTCGGCAACGGCGTTGTTTAAGGTTTTACCGGCTTCGCGGACGGCCAGCATCATCAATGCAGGCGTGTGTTGTTCCAAGAGGTCGGCAAAACGGCGCAGGCAGTCGGCGCGTTCTGAAGCAGGTTTGGCGCTCCACTCCGGCAAGGCGGCAACGGCTGCACCAATAGCTTCTTGAGCCAATGCCGCATCGGCAAAGCTGACAGTGCCGACAACATCGTTGTGGTCTGCAGGGTTGCGGACGGGTTGCGCTTTGCCCACGTTACGCGCTTCGCCATTGACGATAGAAGCAGCGTGGAAGTCTTCGGAAGAAGCTTGGTTGAGTTTTTCTTGCAGGTTTTGCAATACGTTTTCGTTGCTGAAATCGACGCCTTGGGAGTTCAGACGGCCTTTGCCATACAAATCGCGCGGCAGAGGCAATGCCGGATGCAGATGGATGCCTTGTTCGGCGATGGTGTCGAACGGGCTCTTAATCAGGCGGTCGATGCTGATGTTTTCGTCAACGATTTGGTTCACGAAAGAAGAGTTCGCACCGTTTTCCAACAGGCGGCGTACCAAGTAGGCGAGCAGGGTTTCGTGTGTGCCGACCGGGGCATACACGCGTACGCGGCGACCTAAGTTTTGCGGGCCGACCACTTGGTCGTACAGGGTTTCGCCCATGCCGTGCAGACATTGGTGTTCGAAGTCTTTGCCTTTACCCATTTGGTAGATTGCGCCCAAGGTGTAGGCGTTGTGGGTGGCAAATTGTGGGAACACGGCATCTTGCGCATCCAAGAGTTTGCGTGCGCAGGCGAGGTAGGAGATGTCGGTGTGGACTTTACGGGTGTAAGTCGGATAGCCTTCCATGCCGTCTACTTGAGCCCATTTCACTTCGCTGTCCCAGTATGCGCCTTTCACCAAACGGATCATCAGTTTTTGGTTGTTGCGGCGGGCCAGGTCGATCAGATAGTCGATAACAAACGGGCAACGTTTTTGGTAGGCCTGAACAACGAAACCGATACCTTTGTAGCCTGCCAAGTCAGGATCGGAAACCAACGCTTCCATCAAGTCCAAAGACAATTCGAGACGGTTGGCTTCTTCGGCGTCGATGTTGATACCGATATCGTATTTTTTACCCAAAAGGAACAATTCTTTCAGGCGTGGCAGCAGTTCGTTCATCACGCGTTCGTGTTGGGCGCGTGAGTAGCGTGGGTGGATGGCGGAAAGTTTGACGGAGATACCGTTGCCTTCGTAAACGCCTTGGCCAGCGGCATCTTTACCGATGGCGTGAATGGCTTGAACGTAGTCGTTGTAGTAGCGGTTGGCATCTTCTTCGGTGTATGCGGCTTCACCCAACATATCGAAAGAGAAGCGGTAACCCATTTTCTCGCGCTCTTTACCGTTTTGCAGCGCTTCTTCAATGGTTTGACCGGTGACGAACTGTTTGCCCAGCAGGCGCATGGCGTAGTTAACGCCTTGACGGATCAGAGGGGCGCCGCCTTTGCTGATCAGACGGCTCAATGCGGAACTCATCTGTTTGTCGTTTGTCGCGGTCAGTTTGCCGGTAATCAGCAGACCCCATGCGGCCGCGTTAACGAAGAGGGAAGGGCTGTTGTTCAAGTGGCTTTTCCAGTTGCCTTCAGAGATTTTGTCGGCAATCAGGCGGTCACGGGTGGCATTGTCCGGAATGCGCAGCAGGGCTTCAGCCAGACACATCAGTGCAACACCTTCTTCACTGGAGAGGGAGAACTCGTGCATCAAGGCATCTACACCGCTGGCTTTGGTACGGCTGGCACGGACTTGGGTAACCAAACGACGGGCAAGCTCGGAGGCGGCATTGCGTTCTTCGTCGGTCATCTGTGCACGTTGCAACATATCCTGAACGGCCTCGATTTCATCGCGGCGGTAGGCATCAGTTACAGCTTGACGCAGAGGAGTTTGTGTTGGAAAAGCGAAGTTAAACATTATTTATGTTCTCCAAAGGTTTTTTCATGGTTTCAGACGGCCTGAATTAAGACTGCTAAAACAAGCATTCTGAAGGATAGTAATATCGTAATAAAATTATGATGCGGATACAAGATGCATCCGCATAAATTGCTGTTTTTTCTGATAAGGCTCAGATTATTTTGAAACAGTTTATTTCATAAAGACGGCCTGCACGGAATCATGCAGGCCGTCTGAAAACGTCTTATTTAGAGGCGCGGTATTCTGCGTCTGCTTTTTCGAAACGTTCTTGCAATTCGCGTGAAGGTTTTTTGTCGATCAGAGAGACCAAAACAATTACGAGGGTACAAGCGATGAAGCCGGGAACGATTTCATAGACGGTAGAGAAGCCTGTTTCTTGTGCGGCCAAAGCAGGTTTTTTGATCCACTCAGCCCAAACAACCACAGTCAGCGCGCCTGCAATCATGCCGGAGAGTGCGCCGTAGGCAGTAATGCGTTTCCACAAAACAGACAGGATAACAACCGGACCGAATGCGGCACCAAAGCCGGCCCATGCATAAGCTACCAAGCCTAATACTTTACTGTTAGGGTCAGAAGCAATCAGGATAGAAATCACGGCAATCGCCAATACCATCAGACGGCCAATCCATACCAATTCAGCTTGTTGTGCCTTTTTACGCAGGAAGCCTTTGTAGAAGTCTTCGGTAATCGCGCTGGAGCAAACCAACAATTGGCAAGACAGGGTAGACATTACGGCGGCGAGAATCGCGCTCAAGATGATACCGGCAATCCAAGGGTTGAAGAGCAGGGTAGCCAAAGCGATGAAGATACGTTCGTGGTTGCCGTTCATTTCTTCAACGTGTGCAGGGTTGGCGCCGAAGTAAGCGATACCGAAGTAGCCGACAGCCACAGCACCGGCCATACACAGAATCATCCAAGTCATACCGATACGGCGTGCAGAAACCAGAGATTTAGCGCTTTCAGCAGCCATAAAGCGAGCCAAAATGTGTGGTTGGCCGAAATAGCCCAAGCCCCAAGCGGCGGTAGAGATAATGCCGATGAAAGTAGTACCGGCAAACAGGCTGCCGTATTCTTTACCGGTAGAAGCGGCAACTTGTTGGATGGCCGCGTTCATTTGATCTGCACCACCCAAACCCAAATACACCATTATAGGAGTCAGTACCAATGCAAAAATCATCAAAGAAGCTTGCAGGGTATCGGTCCAACTTACGGCCAAGAAACCGCCCAAGAAAGTGTAGGCGATGGTTGCGCCGGCACCCAGCCACATGGCTTGAGTGTAAGACAGATCGTGGAACAGGCTTTGGAACAGGGTAGCACCGGCTACGATGCCTGAAGCACAGTAAATAGTGAAGAAGAACAAGATAATCAGTGCAGAAACCACTTTCATCAAGTGACCGCCGGCACCAAAGCGGTGGAAGAAGTAATCAGGGAGCGTCAGCGCGTTGTTGGCGTATTCGGTATGTACGCGCAGACGGCCTGCGACCAAAAGCCAGTTGAGGTATGCACCCACAATCAGACCAATGGCAATCCAAGCTTCATTCAAACCGCTCAGGTAAATGGCACCGGGCAAACCCATCAAAAGCCAACCTGACATATCGGAAGCACCGGCAGACATCGCAGTAACGAACGGACCCAAGCTACGGCCGCCGAGGATGTAGTCGTCGAAGTTTCGTGTTGAAAAATAGGCGGCGAGGCCGATCAGTAATACGGCGATCAGATAAATCGCGAAAGTGATATACATGGGATTCATGTATTTATTCCTCATCTAACTTATAAATACGGGTTTTGAAATTGCAAACAATTCGTACCCAAACTTTTTTCTAATAAAAATACAGCTTAAAAATCCTGTTTTTCACGAGAGAGTCAGGATAAATTATTTTCAAATACAATAGGATATGTAACCAATCCATATTAAATTGTAAATAATTAAATTCAGAATACAGTAAATTTTTTGTTTTGCAAAGCACGGAACACGGGCTTTATGAAAAATCGTAGCGCTTTTGAGGGGAAGTTATTTGAAAACAAAAGATTGCAAAAATTATCTTAAATTGGAGAAAAGGAAAGACAATGAAACTATCTTTCCTATAAATGAAACGTTATGCAGAGAAAAAGCGTAATTATGCGACACGAAAGGAGCTGTTCAGACGCCTGATAACGGCACTACCCCGTATTTCTGATGAATACGGGGTAGTGAGTCAGTTTAAACTAAATAGAAAAATCTTCTTTTAACAAATGTTTATAAGCGAAGAGATAGAAAGCGGCAACAAAAGACGATCCGCCGAGGACATTGCCTAAGAAGACGGGAATCATATTGTAGAAAAATTGACCCCAGCTGACATTTGCGCCTGCCCAAATACCGGCCGGAATGATGAACATATTGGCGACAAAGTGTTGGAAACCGATTAACACGAAGATCATGACCGGAAACCAAGTTGCCAAAATGCGGCCTGAAGTATGACGTGAGCCGAAATAGAACCAAATACCCATGCACACCATCCAGTTACATGCGATAGCGGAAACGAAGGCACGGCCAAAGTCCATATTAACTTTGGCTTCGGCAATGGCAATGGTTTTAGCCGCAGCCGCTCCCTCTGCCAAGCCGACATAGTGGCCGAGGAAATAGGCCATGGCAACAGCGCCTGCCAGATTGCCCAAGCTGACAATGAGCCAGTTGCGTACCAGTTTGTAGGTGCTGACGCGGCCGGTTAATCTGCCCAAAGCCATAATCATCATATTGCCTGTTGCCAGCTCACCGCCGCCGATTAAGATGCAAATCAGCGCAATCGGGAACACAGACGCACCCAAAAGGGCGGCCAGGCCGTTCCATTCGGCCGGAATGCCACTGATGACGCGCAGGCAGGCAAGATAGCCGAAGCCGACATAGCCGCCGCCTAAAAAACTCAAAATCACCAACATTTTGATGCTGAACTCAGACTTGGCGCAGCTCTTGCCGATGGCTTCCTGCAAAATCTCGTGAGGGTACAAATCTCGTGTATTCATGAGGCTCTCTTAAATTGGAAATATCTTGTTTATCATGAGGATAATAAGTTTGCCTGAGAATGATGCCGGTAGGAAATAACAACTGGTTGTAAGAATAGAAGAGGGGGTTATATATTGAGGTGACTAAGGCTGCGGCTGACTTTTTAAGAAAGATAAGTTGAAGCGTTGAGATATTGGTGTGTTAAAAACTTAAAAGGCCGTCTGAAAAAGTTGCTTTCAGACGGCCTTTAGATTTGCTTGGTGCGTTAGAACTACAAGCGCGTTACGCTTAAAACGCCTTTGATGTCGCCTAAGCTGGCTAATACGCGCGGCAGGTCATTGACTTGGCGGACTTCAAGGGTAAAGCGCATACTGGCTTCCAAATCACGCGATTGGGTTTGCACTGCGGTAACGTTGAGTTTATGACGCGCCAGCGCATCCGAAACATCGCGAAGCAAACCGGAGCGGTCTTGGGCGCGGATTTCAACATCGACGGCAAACACTTGTCCTTCTTGCAAGGCTGCCCAGCTTGCGTTCAACACTTTTTCCGGAGCCTGTTCGGCAAGGTGGCGGAAAGAAGGGCAGGTATTGCGGTGGACGGAAATACCGCGGTCGCGGGTAACAAAGCCCACAATATCGTCAGGAGGTGCCGGTTTGCAGCATTTGGCAAGTGTGGTCATTAAGCCGTCTTCGCCGTCAATCAAAATGCCGTTTTTGCCGCCTTTTTTGATTTTGGACTGCTTGACGATATTGGTTTCATCAATCGGCACAGGAGGCGGCTCATTCAGCGCACCGCAGGCTTTGTGGATGGCGCGGTTGGAAACTTCGCCCTGACCGATGGCCGTATAGAGTTCATCGGTTTTTTTGAAGCCGAGTTTTTCCGCCAATGCTTGCAGATTGGGTTTGGGGAAGATTTTTGACAACTGTTTGTCCAGCTGGGCGCGGCCTTCTTCGCGCACGGTATCCGCATTTTGCTGGCGGATATAGGCACGGATTTTGCTGATGGCGCGGTTGGATTTGACCCAGCCTTCGTAGAGCCAGTTGACGGAAGGATTTCCTTCTTTGGCGGTAATGATTTCAACGCGTTGGCCGTTTTCCAATGGTGTGGACAGCGGCACGATTTGTCCTTCGACTTTTGCGCCGCGGCAACGGTCGCCTACGCTGCTGTGCAGGGCATAGGCAAAGTCGATGGGGGTGGCGCCCGTAGGCAGGGAGAGGACTTTGCCGTGCGGGGTCAAAACATAAATCGTATCGTTGAACAGCTCGGTTTTAAAGGCGGCGGCAAGGTCTTCTTTGCCGCTTTCAGCCATGTTTTCGCGCCAGTCTAGGAGTTGGCGCAACCAAGCGATTTTTTGTTCGTAGGCGGAATCGCCTTTGCCGCCTTCTTTATAACGCCAGTGGGCGGCAACACCGAATTCATTGAATTGGTGCATGTCGAAGGTGCGGATTTGGACTTCCACACCTTTGTCTTCCGGGCCGACGATAACGGTGTGCAAACTTTTATAGCCGTTGCCTTTCGGGTTGGCGATATAGTCGTCAAACTCGCCCGGAATCGGCTGCCAGAGGCTGTGGACAATACCCAGCGTGGTGTAACACTCGGGAATGGTGTCCACCAAAATCCGCACAGCGCGGATGTCGAACAGGCCGTCGAAAGTGAGCTTTTTCTTCACCATTTTTTTGTAAATGGAGTAGATGTGCTTCGGTCTTCCGGCAACTTCAAAATGAATATTGTATTTTTTCAGTTCCGTACGCAGGATATTGAGGAAGTTTTCGATGTATTCGAGGCGCTCGGTGCGCTTTTCGTCCAAAAGCAGGGCGATTTCGCGGTATTTTTCCGGCTCTTGATGGCGGAAGCCCAAATCTTCGAGCTGCCATTTGAGTTGCCACACGCCCAAGCGGTTGGCGAGCGGGGCAAAAATGTCGAGGGTTTCTTTGGCAACGGCGCGCTTTTCAGGGTTGTCAGGAACGTTGCTTAAAAATTGCAGGGTGCGCGTACGCATGGCCAGTTTGATCAGGACGACGCGGATGTCGGTAACCATCGCCAACAGCATTTTACGCATGGTTTCGGCTTGTTGGGCGCGCTCTTCCGGCGTGGCAAGGCTGTCTACGCGGGCGAATTGGGTCAGTTTCTGTACTTCGTCCACGCCTTTGACCAGCTCGCAAACGGTACTGTTGCAGCGTTCGGTAACCAATTCGCGCCAAGTGGGAACGTATTTGCCGATGTCGGACAAAATCGTAGCGGCCACGGCATCGGGCAATAAGTCGAGTTCGCTGACGATTTGCATCGAGCCGAGAAAATGTTCCATTAAAGGCTCGCCGTAAGTCGTTAGGGCATCGGCAGGATAATGTTCTTTAGACAGGTCAAAGGCCGTCTGAATTAGGTTTTTATCGGGATCAGGCAGCGCGGCAACATAGCCGTCGAACCATGCGAGGAGGCCTTCCAGCGTTGCACTCGATGTTTGGGGCGTTTGGCGAATAGTGGTCATGGCGTGCGTTTTTTTCTTTTTGATAAAAACGTTGCCATTGTAACAGTTTCTTGCCGACAGCCCTAGATTTGTATGCGAATGCGGCACTATGTTTCAGGAAGCCTTGTTTCAGACGGCCTGGGCTACCCAACTTGCAATAACATATAAACATCAAAATAAAACAAACAATTAGCGTGTAAAT
>NZ_JBQCUZ010000011.1:0-32454 GCF_051962755.1 Neisseria sp. P0008.S004 | reverse complement strand
GGTTATCACATCACCGCCGACAGCGTCCGGCTTAAAGGCGGCGCCATCGCTTCTGCCGCAGACAAAGACCACAACGAACTCACCGCCCGCAGTTTCAGCTTCGAAGACATCCGCAACGAAAGCAGCTACAGCGCCAGCAGCATGGGCATCGGTGCCGGTTATGGCGGCAGCCTGAAAGGAAGCGACGGCTTCAATCAAAGCGCCTTCGGCCGTGCGTCCCAAACCGCCGGCCAGAACATGAACAAAGGCTTCAACTACAGCCCCACCCTGCCCCAGCATGAAAGCGGCGACAGCCAAGGCTATACCCGCTCGGTACTCAGTGAAGGCAACATCACCATCGGCGGCAAAAAAACCAGTGCCCGCGCTCTCGGCATCCATACCGATTCGACCACTGCCCATCACGGTGCCGACAGCGTTCCCGATCTGCAAAACCTACTCGACAAACAGCAAACCATTGCCCAATCGACTGCCGCCATCCACAGCGCCGTCGGCACCTATAGGGGCAACCGTGCCAAAGCGGCAGCCGAAGAGCTGGAAAAACAACAGGCCGCCCACGAAGGCAGCCTGAAAGAGCGTAACGACGGCAGCTACGAACACTACCTCAGCCTAAGCGACGCACAACGGCAGCAGGAGATGCTGGCCCATTCCCCCGCCTACGCCCAAGCCTACCAAGAAGCCCGAAGCTGGGGCGTAGGCGGCAGCAAAAGCCGTGCGCTTAGCGCCGCCGAAACCCTGATTACCGGCGCCCTGGGCGGACAGGGTGATTTACAGCTGGCGGCCAATACGTTGGCGCCGTATGCTGCAGCCGCCATCGGCAAGCGCTTCGGCCACGGTGAACACAAAAACGAAGCCGCGCAAGCAATCGGCCACTTTATGCTCGGTGCCGCCTTGGCCTACGCCAACGGCGCCGACCCGCTTGCCGGCGGCAGCGCTGCCGTTGCCGCCGAACGCGCAGCCGAGTATCTGGCCAAACAATACGACGACGGCAAGACCGCCATCGACCCGATAACGGGGAAATTCAATCCCAACCTTCTGCCCGAGCACATTAAAGAAGAGATCAAAGCGCAGACCGGTGCGGTTGCTTCGGTGGTGGGTGCGGCCGGAGGCAGTCTGAACGGTACGAACAGCAGCAACGGAGCGTTGTTTGATGCGCAGGTTGCCGGGACGGTCGGGCAGAATGCGGTGGAGAATAATGCTGCGGGGAATAGTACTTCTGCTGTTACGCGGATGCAGAGTAGAGCCGCAACATTGGAGAATGCCGCATATGCAATGGACCCATTTTTCTTACAAGGTAATGTGCCAGATATATATGCTGAGATTCAAAAATTAAAAAGAATAGATCAAGTAAATCAAGACAAGAAAAATGAAATAGCTAGAAATTTTCTTAGGGAACATGGAATTAATGTACCGTTAATGACTGTAATGGATAGTGTTAATGGTGTGGGAGTAGTTCGCTTAGACACAGAACGAAATTACCGAAACCTAATGAAGGCCATGACAGAATTTAAACAAGCAGCAACTACGAAACATGCTACATTTAGAATGGCTAAGCGACAATTAGGGATTCCTAATTCAATGCAGCCAACAGCAGTTCGTCGTGTGCCAATTGTAGAAAAAAAGCATGATCGAATAGGCATAGTAACTTACAAAAAGGATTCTTTAGGACGCACGTTATTTTCTACGGAGTATCTATTTATTGTTAATGGCAAAGGTTATGTAATCCAAGACCACTCTGTAGGGCATAATTTTGGAGACCTTAATGGAATAGGAAATCAACATGCTCATTTTAATTTAAAAAAATTAAATTTAAACACATATACCACAAATGGAACTATTGATATAGAAACTTGGAAGGCCGAGCAGAACATCCCGCACAATAGGCAAACCTATGGAATCAGTCCGATCACAGGTATTCCAGAGCATTTGTACACAAAACCTTCTCCGCATGCAGATCCTAAAGAGCATTTCTTTGAGAGAATATTTAACATGAAAAATGGAAACAGGGGGAAAACGAAAAAATGAAGCACGCGCACATTGACTTTATTGGGGGAAAATGGAATCTATTAAAGCAAATGTATGGAGCAGATATACTTGAAAAAGGAAATTTTTACGTAGATGATATCTTTTTTACCAAATGGATAATTTCCGAAAATAATCTAAAAGGGTACTGTATCAATATGATTATTTATCTTCATACTCCACCAACCATTTATCCAAAAAAATGGGAAGATGCTCAAGGAGTAAAAATATGGCTTTCATTTGATGGCCAATTTGGCAATGGATTATTTAAATTAAGCAATAGAAAATTAATTAAGGAAATACGTCATAAATATGTGAGATTTTCTTTTTTAAATGAATTTATTAAAGACCACAGAAGAATCTTAATTCATCTACAGAAAGATAACTCATCAATATTTGCCACATCGATACATGTTTTAGGCATTTCCAAACTAATTTAAAAATCTTAGAAATCAACAGTGCTATTTACACTTTTCAGATTTCATACTTAGACTGAACTAACCGATTTTTTAGCGAAAAAACAAAAACTGGACAGCCTGAAAAAGTGTAAACAACATGACATTTTCCAACACATTAAAAAGCCTGGAACAAACTGGAAAAGTTAGCTACCGACCGAGAAGAGCAAAACAAAGTAGTTGGTTCTATCAGGAAGGCAGTCCGACAGGAATGGGATTTGCTCAAACGGCACAACAGCAATTTTAGGCATGCTGTTGTCAATGGCAACATTGATGATATACGTGATGATAGTGAAGTCGTTGCAGCTAATGGCTTAAGTTCCTCTACCCAATTGGTGCAGGACTAATCGGAACGGGAGGAAGTTTTGTTGCTGCCAAAGGTATGGGTAATCCGGCTTACCGCATAAGCTGGGAGGGGCTTCCGGAAACCAATGCTGTAAAAATGAGGCAGACTGGTGCGGTTTCTTTGCCGAAGATTACGAAGATAAATAATTTAACACATGAAGGAATCGAATCACATAATCTAAATAACGTTAATGCTCCGGGTAGAAAAACTGTACCCGTCGGCGAAATCCGTATTCCTTCAAATTCCAAAGCAACAGAGGGAACAACCGTTACCTTGGCACAGGAGCAACGCCTAGCCAACGGAGAGCTGATACCGAGAGGCTCTGTGGTAACGTGGTCGGACAATGCGGTGAAGGTGGTGCGGCCGGATGGGAAAAAGCGGAGATTTAATAGTCGGGATTGGGAACAGAAGGCATTGCCGAAACCACCGAAAGATTACAGAGATGACATCAACATAGGGAGAAACAACCCTAAATATAATCAGCAACGGCATGAAAAAATCGAATCCCACAACCCAAACAGAATAGAGGCGATACGCCAACGTAATGCTATTTCTTCTGCAGAAAGGCAGGCTGATGCATTAAAAAGGTTGCAAACGTCTGGCCACACCCGCCTGCCTGGACAACCGCAAAAAGGAAAGCCTGGTGCTGCTAGAGAAATGTCTCGTTCAGATAATCCGAATCAAACAGCCGAGGCTTTTGCACGTCGATATTTAGGCAGGAAACCTACATTAATGGAACGAGTCGAAGGTGAAAAATTATACGGAGGTAAATGTGTGGCTGTTGGAAAGCGCAAATGCCGGATGGAACCTTTGTGGTGTATAGGCCAGCAGGTAATGCTTCTATGACTAAGGGAACTACAGCGTCTGTTGATATTAATAATCCAACATTAAATAACTTAAATATTAATTTAAAGGGCAAGCCAACAGAGCTGAAATTTAAATTCCCTGCTAGATAAGGATATTTTAATGAATTTAGAGACAGCAGAAAATATTCAATGCGAATTTGAGTATTTAGCATTAGATGGTTATTTTCCAATGCATTTTGCATCGCATGGTCAAGGAAACAAAGATTGGCAATTTGCAGTTGAATTCATATATAGATTATTAATATGTCAATTAGCAATTCTTGAGCCTGTTAATTTGGAAACAGAAAAAGATATTCTAGGTTTTTGTCATAAACTAGCAAAACAAAATCCTTTTGGTAAGGATAATGGAGTGTGGTATTGGGGAGAGATTATATTAACAAAAAAGGGGCTAGATTTAATAATAAAATATATTCCTGAGGCATTTGAGGAGTGGAATGGAAAGAAATTTGAATTAAATACTCCTTTCATAAAAACATTAGAATCCATATTTATTGAGCATGGGGTAGAATGGGATGAGAATAATCCACTATTTCCTATTGCATCCTTAATGCATTCTTAAAAAATGATTAATCTTACTTGTTTTATTAAAATGTTACCTAAAGTATTTAAGATTGCTGGAGAGTTGCGACACTAAACGACACAATTGTTTACCGTCCTGCCGGATATGCTGGCAAAGATACCCTACCCACTACAGCAACGGTAGAAATCCATAAGAACTCGGCCATACGATCGCTAAATAATAACGAAAATTTAAAATTGAAATTTCCAATTATAAATAAAAGGTAATGTATTATGAGAATGAACGAACGACAAGCATCTGCTATTCAGGATGTATTTCGAAAATTAGCTTTTATTGATACAGAACCAGTAGACCTTCCCAATTCAGGGCTTGATTGGCAGGAAACAGTAGAGATTATTTACCGGCTGTTTACCTTGAGATGGATGGAATTTTGGCCGCAGAAAGAGATTACGGATGAAGACAT
Source organism: Neisseria sp. P0008.S004 (assembly GCF_051962755.1). Classification (NCBI taxonomy): domain Bacteria; kingdom Pseudomonadati; phylum Pseudomonadota; class Betaproteobacteria; order Neisseriales; family Neisseriaceae; genus Neisseria; species Neisseria sp. P0008.S004. Next base: position 27,785 of record NZ_JBQCUZ010000011.1, on the reverse strand, counting down.
CTGGGATGTATTGCCGGAATCTTGCTTATTACAATCCTAATTATGATCTTGAATCAAAAGGATACGATTTTGATGTTGCCTGGATTTATCATTGGCTTACACATATTAACCTTACCTCCGAGGGAGAGGTGTTCTATTTTAAATACTTTGATCCCGAAGTGGTAAACAGCGCAGAAGACGATAATGCCGTAAATCCCGCCTTTATCGATCGTCTTGAAAGTATCTTTGAAGAAAACGATATGCCGTGGGGTAAGATATTTTTTCCCGTACAGAGTATCGAGTAAGCACAGAATGCAGCTGAGGATTTTGCACGCCAATTGCCGCAACCAGCCGACGACCGCACCCGCGCCCTGCAAACCCTGGCCGCCGGCGCCCAAGCCTACCAACTGGCCGATGGCGTCGGCAAAGTGGCCGACGCCCTTAAAAACCAAACCGGACAGCAGGGTGCCGTCCTCTTATCCGTTGAAGCCGGCTTCGGCTTTAAATCCGCCGGCAAAGAACAAAACCAAAACTACCGCCAAAGCCAACAAAGCAGCCTGAAAGCCGGTGGCGACATCAATATCCGCAGCCGCGAGGGCGACATTACCGTCCGAGGCAGCAACATTACCGCGGGCGACACCATCCGCCTCGATTCCGCACGCGATATCCGGCTGCAGTCGGCCCAAGACAGCCAACATCAGGACGGCAAAAACCGCAATGCCGGCGTACAGGTCGGCGTCGGGGTTTCCGTCGGTGCGCAAACCGGTGTCTATATCTACGCCGAAGCCGCCTACGGCAAAGGCAAAAACCGTATCGACAGCCAAAGCCATCAAACTTTTAGGCAGCAACAGGCGCGCTTAGCCTGTTGGCGGCCTTCAACAGGTTTAAACACATCGCCTTCAGATGGCTTTGCGCATTCACTTTAATCAACCCGAAATAGGCTGCCCGGGAGTAGCGGAATTTACGGTGCAGCGTACCGAAGCTTTGTTCGACCACATAACGGGTCTTTGACAAATATCGGTTGCGTTTAGTTTGCGCTTCCGACAACGGATGGTTACGGTGGGCTTTGCGCATAATGCCGTCCAACAACTGATGCTCTTTCAGATGTTGCCGGTTTTCCGCACTGTCATAGCCTTTGTCGGCATAGACGGCCGTACCTTCGGCTATCCCTTCCAGCAAAGGCGACAGGTGGTTGCACTCATGGGTATTGGCGGGGGTGATGTGCAGTTTCTCGATATAGCCTTCCTCATCGGTACGGGTATGTTGTTTGTAACCGAGTCTGTATAAACCGTTTTTCTTTGTCCAGCGGGCATCGCTGTCTTTACCCGGTGTGGTTTGGCCGCTGACTTGTCCTTCTTCATCAACTTCTATGGCCTGACGCTGTTTGCTGCCGGCGGTTTGAATAATGGTGGCATCAATGACGGCGGCGGATGCTTTCTCTACTTTTAGGCCTTTTTCGGTCAGTTGGCGGTTAATCAGTTCCAGCAATTCGGACAGGGTGTCGTCTTGCGCCAGCCAGTTACGGTAGCGGCATAAGGTGCTGTAATCGGGGATGCTCAGTTCGTCAAAACGGCAAAACAGGTTGAAATCGATGCGGGTGATGAGGCTGTGTTCGAGTTCGGGATCGGAGAGGCTGTGCCATTGTCCGAGCAGGACGGCTTTGAACATGGACAACAGGGGATAGGCGGGACGGCCGCGGTGGTCTCGAAGGTAACGGGTTCTTTGACGGTTCAGGTACTGTTCGATCGGTTGCCAATCAATCACTTGATCCAACTTCAATAGCGGGAAGCGGTCGATGTGTTTGGCAATCATGGCTTGGGCGGTTTGCCGGAAGAAGGTGGTCATGAAAAATCCCCTAAATGTCTTGGTGGGAATTTAGGGGATTTTTTGGGGGGATTTTGCAAAGGTCTCAGCCAGTATATCTACCTTTATAAGTTGATAATAATTACAGAATATACAATGCAACCAGGCAATAAGGTATGTGGAAATAAAAAGGCTCAACGAATTCACTTTCTAAAAATTGGAGTACTATGAGCACACTCTCTAGAGTATCATTGATTCTCATTTGACATATAGGAACAATAAGCGGAATTTGTAGAAGAATAGGAAAAAGGAAAATAATTTATATTATGTTAAATTTCCTATTAAAGATGATTTAAGCATATTCTTCGCGTCTTGAATTGCCTCTTCTCGCTGACGTTGTTCCTTGATTATACAAGGAAATATTATGTCCGCACCCGTAATATTGTCTGCGGCCGCTACCAAAGGCGGCGTAGGCAAAACAACACTCATTGCTAATGTCTCTGGCGTTCTCGCTGATATTGGACTCCGCGTCCTAATGATCGACTGCGACGTTCAGCCATCACTGTCTAAATACTACCCAATAAGCCACCGCGCTCCAAATGGTATTGTCGAATTGCTTCTCGGTGAAAATACCGAAGAAGTCATCCGCTCAACAATATCCAATACCGTTTTCCCAAATTTAGACATCGTTATTTCCAATAACATTTCTGCTTTTGTCGAGACTGAAGTAACTTCTCGTCCCGATCGTGCCTTTTTGCTGAGAAGCAAACTGCATTCACAATACATACAGAATAACTACGATGTGGTTTTGATCGATACTCAGGGTGCAGTCGGCCCTCTCTTGGATACAGCTGCCTTCGCTGCTACATGCTTGCTTTGCCCGATTATGCCTGAAGTTTTGAGTGCCCGTGAGTTTCTCACTGGTACCCAAGAACTTCTGAAGCGACTGCAAAAAGGCGAAGCAATGCGCATCCCCATGCCTCAATTACGAGCCATCATCTACGCGCAAGATCGTACCAATGATGCGAAATTCATCGCATCCTCTATCAAAGACTTCTTTAGTAATACCTTAGACGACAGACGTAAATTGCTGAGCGTAGCAGTTCCTGCTGCCAAAGCATATAAGGAAGCCACAACGTTACGAGTTCCTGTTCATTGCCATGAGCGTAAACAGCTTGGAAAGATGCTGCCCGCTTATGAAATCATGCACCGTATTGTTTATGAGATTTTCCCTGGTATCGAAAATAAAAAATTGCGTGGAAGCTGTTTCAACGACATGACCAGCCTGCTGCAAGAGGAGGTACAGTCATGAATCTGGGCCAAACCAAAGCAGCTTTGAGCCTACACATCGGTACACCTGCACAGACAAATATGAGTTTTGGCCTCGAGGATACTCCTTCTCAGGGCATGTTAATGTCGTTGCCAATCAGCGAGATCGATTTCTTTGACAAAAACCCACGCCGTTTACATGATGTTTCCAGCTATGAGGCCATCAAAGAGTCCATTCGTTCTTCAGGTATTCAACAACCGGTACACGTTACCCAGCGACCTGGTGAAAGTAAATATGTACTGGCACAGGGTGGTAATACCCGTCTCAAAATCTTGCGCGAACTCTTGGAAGAAACTGGCGATAACCGCTTCCGTATGATGCCGTGCATTTACATCCCCTACTCTGACGAAACTACATTGCAGGTTGCGCACCTTGTTGAAAACGAACTGCGTGCTGAAATGTGTTTTTGGGATAAAGCCTGCAAATACGCCGAAATTCGCGATATTTTCCAAGATAAATCTGACTCAGGGAAACTTTCTTTGCGCGAACTGGAGGTGATGTTTTCTGATAAAGGGCTTACGGTTTCTCATAAAACTCTAGGACTGTTCTTTTTTGCTTCTGATAACTTACAGGAGCTTCAAGAATACGCATTCAAACTTTCCCATGCAAAAGTTGAAGAAATTAAAAAACTTCACTCTACCCTGTTCTCAATTTCTAAATCAATTCAGTTGGACGACTCTTTCCAATATTTATGGTCAGATGTGCTGGATCAGTGGCATAACCAATATTCTGCAACAGAGTTAGACGTACATGAGCTTTGTCAGTTTGTACTCAACAAATTCAAATTTGAATATGGTACTGAAGCCTTTCCTGAAACAGAAAATTTATCTGATAAGAATAAATCTGAAACAGCTGTCAAACAAGATGTCAATTTGCATCAAAAAGAAGCATCTGAAAATAACACTGAGTCAGGGGATTCATCTATTGAATCTGTGCCAGCTAAAGAAGATAGCCCAGAGACTGATGCAGAGGATGAGCTGAAAGGAACTGAACAGACAGGGTTCGAAGCCCTGGATGTTCAGAATCATCAGGTTACTTTGGATCAAACTAGCAAAAAACTGTTTTCTGCGGTTCGCAAGTTGTTGGCCAAAGTGAACCTGTCTGATTGCTTTAAAACCCACAAAGACTTCGCATACGGTTGGTATGTCGAGTATCCAGCATTTGAGCATATTTCAGGATCCAGTGCCGAAAATGCAATCTATGCTATTGATGTTTTACATGAGGAAACCGGCAATGTTTTTACATTCCTGTAGAAGCTTTGCGGTATCGATACCTTCATGTTTGATGTTGGCGATAGCTCAAATCCCCTGCTTTCGCTGAAAAATGATTCAAAACTTCGTATTGCATACGAAGACCCCGACAAATACGACGAATATACAAACTGAGGCATTGGCAACAAAGAGAACATCATTGCCTCTGTGTTGAATTGGCAGACAAATAGAGACCTTTGCAAAATTCCCCAAAATCCCCTAAATTCCCACAAAGACATTTAGGGGATTTCCCATGAGCACCTTCTTCCAGCAAACCGCCCAAGCCATGATTGCCAAACACATCGACCGCTTCCCACTATTGAAGTTGGATCAGGTGATTGATTGGCAGCCGATCGAACAATACCTGAATCGTCAAAGAACCCGTTACCTTAGAGACCACCGAGGGCGTCCCGCCTATCCCCTGTTGTCCATGTTCAAAGCCGTCCTGCTCGGACAATGGCACAGCCTCTCCGATCCCGAGCTCGAACACAGCCTCATCACCCGCATCGACTTCAACCTGTTTTGCCGCTTTGACGAACTGAGCATCCCCGATTACAGCACCCTATGCCGCTACCGCAACTGGCTGGCGCAAGACGACACCCTGCCCGAATTGCTGGAATTGATTAACCGACAACTGACCGAAAAAGGCCTAAAAGTAGAGAAAGCATCCGCCGCCGTCATTGACACCACCATTATTCAGACCGCCGGCAGCAAACAGCGCCAGGCCATAGAAGTCGATGACGAAGGACAAGTCAGCGGCCAAACCACACCGAGTAAAGACAGCGATGCCCGTTGGATAAAGAAAAACGGGTTATACAGACTCGGTTACAAACAACATACCCGTACCGATGCGGAAGGCTATATTGAGAAACTGCACATTACCCCCGCCAATGCCCATGAGTGCAAACACCTGTCGCCTTTGTTGGAAGGACTGCCCAAAGGTACGACCGTCTATGCCGATAAAGGCTATGACAGTAAGGAAAACCGGCAACATCTGAAAGAGCGTCGACTGCAGGACGGCATTATGCGCAAAGCACACCGTAACCATCCGCTGACGGAAACGCAAACCAAACGTAACCGGTATTTGTCGAAGACCCGTTATGTGGTCGAACAGAGCTTCGGTACGCTGCACCGTAAATTCCGCTATGTGCGGGCAGCCTACTTCGGACTGAGCAAAGTGAGTGCACAAAGCCATCTGAAGGTGATGTGTTTGAACCTATTGAAAGCCGCCAACAGGCTAAGTGCGCCTGTTGCCGCCTAAAAGGCGGCCGGATGCCTGATTATCAGGTATCCAAGGGGGATTAAGGGGGTATTTGAGTAGAATCAGTGGATATTTGAAATGAAAACAGCCGAAAACCTGTGTTAGGTTTCGGCCGTCGGGTAAAAGGGAGTTTTTGCAAAGGTCTCAGTCTATGAATTGGGTTGTAATCGTAAACCTAAGAGATATCTAAAGACTTACAAGTGCTATTTTTTGAAAAAGAAAAAGTCAAGCAGACTCAGATGCTTGACCTTTTAATTCCTCAGAGTTAATCTGTATTGTGTAACGCTACACAGTATTGGCGTATCGTTAGTGTTACAAAATATACGCAGAAATGCATTTGATAAACCCTTAAATAAGGAACTAAAAATGATTGTAAAACATCCTGGCTTAAGAATCAAAGAAGAGTTATTACCTAAAGGAATGACGGTAACAGAAGCTGCAAAATTGCTAGCAATTGGTCGACCTGCACTATCTAATTTCTTGAATGGTAAAGCAATGTTGTCACCTAACATGGCTCAGCGGTTATCAAAGACCTTTAACTTCCCATTAGATCAATTAATGCAATGGCAGGCTGAGTATGAAGATGCTCTAATTCAACAAACTGAAGCTCCTGCAACTCATATTTATGCTCCTCCTTTTTTAGATATAAAAGCAAATGATATTGAAAATTGGGTCAATACTTGCGAAATTTCATCAAGATCACGTTTATCTGTTTTTTTGAGAACACTGATCCACTCAACGAGCGAAAAAATAACTCAAATTGATTTTCCTGGAAATGATGATTCACAACGACCTGGCTGGGATGGTTGGATTGAGTCAAATGAAGCAACTCCGTGGATTCCTGATGGTAATTCAGGCTGGGAATTTGGTGTTAATAAAGATATTAAGGCCAAAGCTGATAGTGATTTTGATAAAAGCCTTAAGGCTCACCTTTCAGATTCTAAAAATATAACATTTATTTTTGTAACACCTCGTCGCTGGCCTGGAAAAAATAAATGGGTTCAGCAAAAGAAAGCTCTTAATAAATGGAAAGATGTCAGAGCATATGATGCAAGCGATCTTGAACAGTGGCTAGCTCAGTCATTACCAGCACAAAGTTGGCTGGCAAATGAAGCAAAATTGCCTACACAAAATGTAGATTCCTTAGATAGTGTATGGCAAGAATGGGCAAATGTGTGTAATCCAAGTTTAAATACGTCTTTCTTTAACAAATTAATTAAAGTATATGAAGAAAAGATTTTGGATTATTTATCCAAACCGCCCCAAAAACCTTTTTACATTGCAGCTGATTCTAAAATCGAAGCAATGGCATTTTTGTCCGCCCTGTTTTCAGATAAAAAATTTATTTCTTATAGAGATAATTGTCTAGTATTTAAAGAAGAGAATGTCCTTTCTCGTCTTGCTCAAGGCTCTAAGAGTTTTATTGCAATTACTGATAATAAAAACGTCGAAAAAGAGCTGGCTCAATATTCGCAAAAGATTCATGCCTTTGTTGTTTACCCTAAAAATACTCTAATACAAAATATTGATCTAAAACTTGAAATTTTAGATTCAGTAACTTTTCTTCATTCATTAGAAGAAATGGGGTATTCCTATGATACAGCACAAGAATTGGCAAAAAAATCCGGTTATTCATTAACAGTCCTGCGACGACAGCTGTCAAAGAATGAGGCTATTCATAAGCCTGAATGGGTAGATAGTCATAATCAAGTTCTTATTCCATTTCTATTTGCTGGAGGATGGGACAGTTCTAATCAATATGACATTTCTATCCTAGAAGCTTTATCAAAAAATTTACCGTATGAGTCTTTAGAACAAGAGTTTCAAGTAAGCTTGCTTCTTAATGACTCTCCCGTTTGGGCAGTAGACTCACATAGAGGAGTAGTATCAAAAATCGATTTGTTATTTGCTATTGCACCCTACATTACTAAAGCAGATTTAGAGCGCTTCTTTGACAGCGCTAAATTAGTTTTAGGAGAAGATAATCCTGCCTTAGATTTGCCTAAAGATCAGCAATGGCAAGCTAATATATATGATAAAAAGCGTCAGCATTCTAAAGGCTTGAGAGATAGTATAGGGGAGATGCTTATTTTATTGGCTGTTCATGGTAATGAATTATTTAAAAATAGATTAGCTTTTAATTGTGAGGAAGCAGTAAATAAACTCGTGGAAGAATTATTCTCTCCACTTAACTTAAGAGTATTGCTTGCACAAGCATCTGATTTCTCAGTGTATGCAGAAGCGAGCCCAAAAGTATTTTTAAGTATTATAGAAAACGATTTGAAAACTGATAAGCAATTCTTAGAGCTAATGCAACCTGTTTCTACTGATATTTTCTCTTCACCTAAGTATACTGATTTGTTGTGGGCATTAGAGAAATTAGCTTGGGATAAATTAACAGTTGCTAGAGTGGTAAAAATTTTGGCTCAATTAAGTCAAGAGGAAATCACTGATAATTATAGCAACAAACCTTTTAATTCATTATCTGGAGTTTTTAGAGCTTGGTTACCTGCTACAAATATCAATACGCAAGAACGTATTCAATTATTAAAAGAGTTAGTTAGAAAATTTCCAGATATCGGTTGGCGAATTTGTATTAGCCAATTTCCAAGTACATCTGCTCAAACAGCATTTCCAGCTAGTAAATGTATTTGGAGGAATAATTGTGCTCAAAATACAGTAACTGAACAAGATGTTTATGATTTCTGGAATGCCTCAGTAGAAATAGCATTAACTTGGGCAAGTCATACATTTGAACAATTACTTGATTTAGTCAATCATATTCATGGTTTAACACCTAAACAGCAAAATAAAATTTGGTTTCTTATTAAAGATTGGGCATTAAACCAAGCTACAGAATCTGAGAAAATTACCATGCGAGAAAAACTTCGCACGACTATTTTATCTAAAAGAGCTAAAAGAGATTCTAATAGAATTATGTTTACGGAATTGGGCAAGCAGACATATGCAGCATTAGAACCCAAAGAACTAATAGATAAATATTTCTGGTTATTTAGATCTCATTGGGTAGATTACTCTACTGATGAGATAGAAGATGATCCAAATATGAATTTTGAAGAAAGAGAAGGAATTATTAACCAAAATCGTGTTGTCGCGTTAAAAGAAATTTTACAAGAAAAAGGACTTTCAGGAATTCTAGAATTATCTTTAAAAGGAGATTGCGCAAGTACGATAGGTTTTCTTCTAAGACGTTTTGTATTTTCATCAGATGAGGAGTCAGTACAATTAATTAAATTGGCTCTGGAGTCTTTTAAAAAAGATGCTCACATTAATTATAAGAACATTATTCGGGGATTGTTATCCGAAAGTGATGATAACACCTCTTTATTTGAAACCCTTTCTGGGTATTTAGATGATTCTGGTAAAGTACAAGTATACTTACAGGCACCTTTTGATTCACAGGTATGGAGCTTGGTTGAGTCTCTAGAGAAACATTACCAACAAGAATATTGGGAGCAAATTGTTCCATCATATTGTCAGAATATAAATGAAGCTGAAAATGCCGTAAGATGTCTGCTGTCAGCAAACAGACCTCAAACTGCTTTTTTATATATTAGTTTTAATCTAAAAAAAATATCTCCTAAAGTTATTTTTGAGATTTTAACAGCAATGCTTTTACCAACAGCAAAAAATGAAAATAATCCACCAGATAGTTATCGGTTAGGAGATGCATTTTCTCAAATTTCTGATTGTGAAACTTTGAGCTTAGAACAAAAGGCGAATTTAGAATTTTCCTACATAGTGGCTTTAGCACCTTATGGAAGAAAAAGTGAAAATTGTTCAATCAAAAGTTTAGAAAGATATTTAGAAGAACATCCTGAATTTTTCGTTCAACTTATCTCAAAACTTTATAAAAGAGATGATGGATTAGAAGATGAAAATGAGGCTGTTAACACGCAATTAGTTAAATATTACCGGTATACTTTAAATGCCTTAAGCCACATACCGGGCGAAGATAATTTAGGAAAAATTAATCCCGAAAAGCTTGAAGGATGGGTAAAACAAGCAATTAACCTTGCTGAAAAGCATGGACGTAGAAATATCGTTGAATATTTTATTGGTAAGTTATTAGGCCATTGCCAAAATGGAGAAGATGGGATTTGGCCTTGTGAAGGTGTACGTGATTTAGTTGAAGATATACATTCTAAAAATATGATTGAAGGAATGTATATAGAAAAACGTAATAGCAGGGGAGTTACAAGTCGTTCATTTGGTGATGGTGGTGCTCAAGAATGGAGAATATTCGAACAATATCAAGATTGGCGTAGACAATTAGCTATTACTCATCCGTTTGTGGCCGATGAGTTACTTGGTCAGTTGGCTAAGTCTTATAAAAATGAAGCTGAAATGTGGGATAATGAGCATCGATTAGATATGCATTTATGATGAATTAGGGATATCTAGGCGTTTGTGCAGCTAACTTTATATGGAAGGCCGTCTGAATACTAAATTTCAGATGGCTTTTTCGTGTAAAAGTGCGGTCAAAATTTTAGATATTTTTCATGATTGTTAATTTAATAAGATTCCTAAACCTATAAGACGATTATTTTCTATCTAATTGGAGATTGAATGATGAAAAAATTATTTACAGCAGTACTTTCTGCGGCAGCGATTGCTGTACCGTTTTTGGCTTCTGCGAATACTGCACCACAAACAGAACAAAGCGCAGTACAACCAGAAAAAGCAAAAAGTGTTTGGATTGATGTACGTTCAGCCGAGGAATTTAACGCAGGTCATTTACAAGATGCCGTGAATATTCCGCACGATCAAATCCTTGCACGTATTCAAGCGGTTAGCCCAGATAAAACTGCGCCCGTTAATCTCTATTGCCGCAGTGGTCGTCGTGTAGAAACCGCATTGACCGAGTTGAAAAATGCTGGCTACACCAATGTGACCAACCATGGTGGATATGAAGATTTGGTGAAAAAAGGATTGAAATAAATATCACATCTTTAAAAACAAAAATCCCCTCGCATAAAGCGTTAGGGGATTTTTTATGATAAAGAAATTATTTCTTCTCCATCGCCATTTGCGACATTTTTAGTACCAAATGGCGTGGTAGGAACGGAATGATCCAATCCAACATAAAACGCAGTTTTCCTTCGTTAAATGCCACCAATTCGCCGCGCATTATCGCCTTGTGGCCATACTGTGCCACGGATTGCGCAGATTTTGCGTTATCCCAGGCGGCCACGCCCTGCAAATTGCCTGCAGCCACAAAGCCCGTTGCCACTGCGCCCGGGCAAAGTGCCGTAACTGTCACACCACTTACAGACACTTCCTGTGCTACGGCTTGACTGAATGAAGTTACGAAAGCTTTGGTGGCGTAGTACACTGCCTGATTAGGGACGGGCATAAATGATGCGGTGGACGAAACATTCAAAATTCTGCCTGACTGTTGCGCTAACATGGACGGCAGATACAGTCGGGTTAACGACATCAGCGCGATAATATTCACTTGCACCATATGCATTTCATCTGCCAAATCCCGCTCGGCAAACTTGCCATGCCCGCCCAAACCTGCATTGTTGATCAGATAATCGACTTGAATACCTAACGCCTGGGTTTGCTCAAAAATGCGTTCGGCAGCATTAGATTCTGCTAAATCGATAGCAATAACGTACGCTTTAATACCGAATTGTGCGGTCAATTCTTCGGCAATTTTATTTAACTTGTCTTGGGAGCGTGCGACCAAAACCACATTGTCGCCTTGCTGTGCGTGAATTTTTGCCAATTCCAAACCAATGCCGCTCGATGCGCCTGTAATGAGTGCTGTTTTTACCATTTTGTTTACCTCTTGTTTAATTTATGGTGGTATTTTATGGTATAATTTTGTTGAATTAAAAGTAAAAAATGGCTTATTTATGGTAAAAAACAAACCTTTTATCCAAAATATCACATCGGAAGACGAAATCGGTCTGGAAATTTGCACTGCACAAGTGTTTTACCAAAGTGAAACAGCAGCAGATGCAGCCATTAAAACCCAACTTGAGCAACAACACCGCTTTGAATATTTTGTGTGGATTTGGGTGCAACAGGGAGAATGTCGGCACATTTTGGACTTTGCCGAGATGGTACAGCAAACAGGCGAATGGCTGCTGATTCGCCCTAAGCAAATTCACCATTTTACAGGTGTGGCAGACTGGGACGGATGGGGAATGTCCTTTGCGCCACAAATACTGACCTCCAATATTTCGGACAAGTTGAGACAACTGCCATCCCAAGGCAAGGTGGCGCCGCAACACGTGCCTTTGCTCACCCAGATGATGCATACCCTCTCTGATTTACGCTATGCGGACGATTTGGCGCAATCGGCAAAAGCCGAGCTGGTACAGCAGCAACTCGGTGTATTTTTAACTTGGCTGTCGTCGGTGTATTCGCCGCAAAACGCCCTGCCCGACCTCCCAAAGCAGCGTTGGCAGGCATTTTGTGCGTTGCTGGAAACGCATTTTTCCACACAGCACCAACTGGCGTTTTACGCTGATGCGCTTTCATGTCACGAAAAAACACTGAACCAAACCTGCCGACAATATGCGGGGCTAACAGCAAAACAGTTCATTAATCAAAGAATTTTATTGGAAAGCAAGCGATTGTTGGCTTATACGAAAGTGTCCGTCAAAGAAATCGCGTGGCAACTCGGCTTTGAAGAGGCTACGCATTTCGGCAAATTTTTTAAGAAAGAAATGCAGAAAACACCGTTGGCATTTCGCAAGGAATTTCAGCAGTCGTAGCCTAGTTTCAATAAAGCTGCCGTTGATATTCAATGTATTTAAAGTCAATGATGATTCAAATATAAAAGGCCGTCTGAAGAATTTCAGACGACCTTCTCTTTATCAATATCCATGAAACCAATTCAGACCACTGTTTTATTCTAAAGGCGTCACTTGGCCTACACATTTAATGCCCAAGATACGCGGAAACTGGACAGACAGCGATTTGCCTTCGCGTGTGAAAATCTCGGAATGGTTGATGCCGAAGCCTTTGATTTTTACCAGTGACCAACTCTCTTTGATATCAGGTGTTGGCACGTCTTGATAAATCAGTTGCTCTGGACCGCCGGCTTGATAGATTTTTACGGCTTTCATAATACCTCCCTAAGAATCTGATGCTTTCAGGTAGCCTACTGCCAATTTTACTTTCCTAACAACCCATTTTTCTCCAAATACTCCCGCGCTACGTTTTCCGCGCTTTCGCCTTGCACTTTCACGCGGTAGTTCATCTCACTCATTTCCTCTTCGCTAATTTTTCCCGCCAGTCGGTTAAGTGCGGTCACAATTTGAGGATTTTTTTCAGCAAATTCTGCTTTCATCAATGGCGCACCCTGATAAGCAGGAAACAGGGAAATATCATCTTTCAGTAGGCGCAATTGATATTGTTTCAATTCTGCATCGGTGGAAAAGGCTTCCACTAGGTCGATTTTGTCATTCAACAATGCCGTATAGCGTAAGGCAGGTTCCAAGCTAACAATATGTTTTAGCGTGATACCGGCTGCCTGCATGCCTTTATAGCCATCCGCTCGGTCGATAAATTCCAGTGAGAAACCTGCTCGGATATTGGGCGCTACCTGCTTCAAGTCGCTGATTGTCTTCAGTTGGTGCGATGCACCGTAGCTTTCTTTGACCGCCAACGCGTAAGTGTTCTGATAAGACATTGGTGGCAGAAACTCTAGCTGATATTGTTCCGCCAATAATTGTTTGCCCCGTTGATAGGTTTCATCTGGCGACAGATGGCGGTTCTTCTGTTCAGTTGGTACTTGTACTAAGGCTTCCAGCACTGTGCCGGTGAATTCAGGATAAATATCGATTTCGCCACTATTCAGTGCGCTAAACAGGAAAGTAGTTTTGCCAAAATTAGGTTTGACTGTGACTTTCACGTTCGAATTCTCACGTTCAATCAATAATTTATACATGTTAATCAGAATATCCGGCTCACTCCCCATTTTGCCGGCAACCACCACGTTTTTTGTAGCAGGTGTAAATGAAATCTGAGACAGACCGAGTGCGCCGAAGCCCACCACCAATGCAAGAATAATCGGCAACTTGCGTCGTGATTTCTGCAACAGCCCGATAATGCCGCTTACACCGACAGCCAATAATGCGGAGAGCAATGCGCCGGTAAACGTCATTGTCATGTTGTTGCGATCGATACCGAGCAGAATCAGGTTGCCCAAACCGCCTGCTCCGATTAACGCCGCCAGAGTTGCCGTGCCGACAATCAGCACTGCCGCCGTGCGAATGCCCGAAATCATGGCAGGCAAAGCCATCGGCAGTTCAATCCGCCACAATGATTGCCAGCGCGATAGTCCGAATGCGGTGTACGCATCTTGAATCGATTGGTCGATTTGGGTCAGCCCCAAATAGGTATTTTGAAAAATAGGCAACAGCGCGTATAGCGTGAGCGCAATCAAGACGGGCGGCGAACCGATACCGACAAACGGAATCAGCAAACCCAGCAGCGCCAAAGACGGAATGGTTTGCAATATATTGGTAAACTGCAATACCGCTTCCGCTGCCCGCTGTCTGCGCGCAAACAACACGGCGGCAGGCACCGCAATTGCCACTGCCGCGAGCAAAGCCAGGCCGGAAAGCCATAAATGCGTAAGCAGCATTTGCCAGAGTTCTGCCAGGGTAACGTTTAGGGATGAGAACATAGTTTTAAATTTTATGTTTAGTACGTTGAATAATAGATGTTTATGTTTGCTTTACAGCAAGGTATTAGCGCCTTGAAAGAGGTTTCAGACGGCCTTCACCATCATAACACTGCCCTTCTCACAGCTTCCTGTCCCTGTTTATCCAACCGTAAGAATTGGTGGATGATGCGTTCGGCATCGGGTGCATCGGCGGTGGAAAACAGCGATTGCACATAATCATTTGCCGGCTGCTTTTTGATTTCTTCAGGTGTGTCGATTTGTACCAGTTTGCCATTATGCATTACACCGATACGGCAAGCGAGTTTGGCGGCTTCCTGCATATCATGGGTAACGAAAACGATAGTGGTGCCAAATTTTTGGTGAATCATAGCAATTTGGTCTTGCAGCACGGTGCGTACCAGCGGGTCAAGTGCTGAAAACGGTTCGTCCATCAGCAGAACTTGAGGCTTGGCTGCAATGGCTCGCAAAATACCGATGCGCTGCTGTTCACCGCCGGAAAGTTCGTGCGGATAGCGGTCGCGGTAGTGCGCAGGGTCAAGTTCCACCAGCTCCAATAATTCATTCACACGCGTTTTGCGTTCGGCTTTCGGCCAGCCCAGTACGTCAGGCATGAGTTCGATATTTTCCGCGACGGTCATGGTGGGGAAAAGTGCGATTTGCTGCAATACGTAACCAATTTGGTGGCGGAGCTGGCGGATGTCGTAGTCTTTAATCCGTTTCCCGTGCAGATAAACGTTGCCATCGGTCGGTTCAATTAGCGCGTTAATCATGCGTAAAGTGGTGGATTTGCCGCTGCCCGAGCTACCTACCAACACGAAAAATTCACCCTGATAAATGGTCAAATCCAAATCGCGCACAGCATATTTGCCGTCATAATGCTTGCCTGTGCCACGAAACTCGATAAATGGGACAAGATTATTTTGCATATTGTGCCTTTACTACGTCTTCAAAACTAATCGGTGCGCGTCCCAACAACTGCGGCAGGTCGTCTGAAACGGTAGCAAGCTCGCCTTTGGCAATGGCAGTGTAGGTAGAAACCCAGGCTTCAATCTGCCAATCGGGCGTGTCAGGATACTCAGCTTTGCGGCTGGCGAAGGCTTCTTCCACAGTTTCATTGTGGTAGCAGTGCGGTTTGCCGGTGATTTCGGTTAAGACGGCGGCTATTTCAACAAAACTTAATGATTGGGAACCGGTCAGCGTGTAGGTCTGATTGTCGTGGCGGTGGTTGCCGTATGCGATGTCGGCGATAACGTTTGCCACTGCTTGGGCGACATCGCGCTGTGAAATGCAGGTAACGCGCCCGTCGTCGGCTGGGCCTGCGATGATGCCGTCTGCATTAGCAATTGTTGCCATCATCTCACTGTAAAAATTGTCGCGCAGAAAGGTGTAGCGCATATTTGTTTGCCGGATTGCATTTTCGGTAACCGCATGAGTACGCGCCAGCGTGAAGGTGCTGTCCAACGCCGCTTGAGCAAAAGAGAGATAGACAATATGCTTCACGCCCGCTTCCGAAGCAGCCTGCACCAAAGTCAAATGCTCCTGTTCGCGCATCGGACTTTCGGCGGCGGACACCATAAACAGCACGTCCACCCCATTTAAAGCCTGCTTAGCAAGCTCCAAATCGCCATAGGCAAACCGTCGCGCCTCGCAGTTCGTGAGATTGGGCGCTTTGGCGGGGTTACGCAGCGGCAGGATAAGCGGCAGGCCGCATGTGCTCAGATGACGGGCGACCATACCGCCGATGTTGCCGCTGGAGCCAGTGATGGCTAGATTCATGTTGTTTTCCTTATGCGTTTTCTAAAGAGATAGCTTTGCTGTTTACAGGGTTTCTGTAAAACCATGTGCATGCTGCTTTTTGAGTTTCAGGTAGACTGAATAGATTCAAGGGATGGTTTATTGATGGTTATTATTGTAGCAGTTTTCCTACATACGATAAGCCGCAAAAGACTTACTTGATTATTAAGCTGAATAATACCGCAGGGCGATTTTTCAGGTATATTACGACCAAGCAGGTAATGGAAAACAGGCAGACCCCGACTATATGCGCTGGCAGCCTGTTGCAGTATGGGATGCCTACCTGCGCTACAAAATCGGCAAAAACCTGACTGCCGAGCTGGTGGGCAGCAACCTGACCAACCGCTACTACCTCGACCCGATGAGTCGCTCTTACCTGCCTGCACCAGGTAGGACAATCCGTATTGGGATAACTGGAAAATGGTAATGATCAATTAATCATTTTGGGAGTAAAAAGCCGTCTGAACATTGGGTTTCAGACGGCTTTTTACATGATGGCTTAGTTATGCCCTACTCTTTCATGTTATATGAAGGTTGAAGCTACCCTGCATAATTTTTATATCTTCTGCTTTGGAAGCAAAAAGGCTGCTTGAAAATGAAACGTCTATATTTCAGACGGCCTTTGCTTTATAGCAAACTCGAAATTTAAGCCACGAAATCCAAACCTATATCCAACGAATGGCTGCTGTGGGTCAGATAGCCGAGGGCGATGCCGTCCACGCCGGTTTGCGCCACGCGCTTCAGTCGGTCGAAGCCGATGCCGCCCGATGCTTCGCAATAGACGGTGTGGGGGTGGGCAGTTTGCGTGTGGCAGCGGTTTGCCGCTTTTTTCAGGGTTTCGTCGTCCATGTTGTCCAGCAAAATCCGTTCTGCGCCCGCCACGATAGCTTTGTCCAGTTGTGCCAACGTGTCCACTTCGATTTCCACGCAGGTCAACGGTCCGACTGCTTGCTTTGCCTGCCGTACGGCTTGGGCGATGCTGTCACAATAGGCAAGATGGTTGTCTTTGATGAGGATGGCGTCGTCCAAGCCCATGCGGTGGTTCACACCCCCACCTGCTCTGACGGCGTATTTTTGCAGGACGCGAAGCAGTGGGATGGTTTTGCGGCTGCACACGATGTCCACATTGTAACCGGCAACTTCGGCTACTGCGCGAGCGGTAGCGGTGGCGATGCCGCTTAAGTGCGTGAGGTAGTTGAGCGCGGTGCGTTCGGCGGCGAGCAGCGCGCGGGCGTTGCCTTCGATGGCAGCCAGCGTCTGACCTGCGCGGACGGCTTGTCCGTCTCGGATTTCGGCTTGGAAGCGGACGGACGGATCCATCGTCTGAAAGGCGAGGCGCGCCAAGTCCATGCCGGCGATAACGCCGTTTTCGCGGCTGACGAGGAAAAGTTTGGCGGTTTTATCGGGGGCGATGACGGCGGCGGACGTAATGTCGCCGCGCCTGCCCAAATCTTCGCTCAAGGCTTGTTCTACCATGGGGCGCAATAGGGTATCGGGCAGGGGGAAGAGGGTGTTTTCAGACGACATGGGGTTTCCTTTGTTGAAAAATATTGATGTTGTACCGATGGGGCAAAACTTCATTTTATAGTGGATTAACAAAAACCAGTACGGCTTTGCCTCGCCTTAGCTCAAAGAGAACAATTCTCTCCGGCGTCATCTGATTATTTTGAAATTGCCATTTCAATGACTTGCTCAACATAGTTGTTTTCCAAATCAATTACGTCTCCTTTTCTTTGTTTTGATATTTTTAATTCGTCATACGCGTAAAAAATAGCAATTTTTTTCCCTTCACAAAATAAATGTCTGTCGGATTTATTCATCATATACATACTTTCATTCCTTACGATGCCTTCACCATCTATAAAACTAAAACTATTCGGTATATTTCTTCGTTCCATTCCCGCTTCATATATTGACGATATCACTCCGGAAACGCTTCTGGTGATAATCTGTCCGGAATCAATATTACTCCACCATTCCTCTGATGCAAATAAGCCTTTGTCTTTTTTGATGCCAAAGATACTTTCGTCATTTAATGATAATAATCTTGTCTTTTCAATAAATTCTTTTTCTCTTTTCATGACTTTTTTAAAATCATAGATTAAATACATATCATCATCCAAAATCAAATAACTCATTTTACGTCTCCAATTTTTTCAAAATAAATAATCTGTTTCTCAAAAGTTTCTTTACCGCCAGATTTCCCCAGCCCTGTATTGACTACCCCTTTTCCTTTATTCACATGTGGTTTTCCTTGGCCTTCAAGCTTGAATTGCACTTGTGTTTTTTCAGTCCATCCCTTATTTGTGCGAGGTAAATCTGGAAAAAGTTTGCCTGTGGCTGAGTTGCCTGTGGTGCCAATCTTTTTTAAAACTTCCATAGTTCCTGGTAAGGTGTTCAAGCACCAAGTGAATCGGTTCCGTACTATCTGTACTGTCTGCGGCTTCGTCGCCTTGTCCTGATTTTTGTTAATCCACTATAGGTCGTCTGAAAACGGGCTAACGGCTGCCCAGCGGCAGTCCGATATCAGAAATCAGCTGTTCGGGCAGAACGTCATCTCGGAAGCGGTAAAGCTGTGCAGGACGGCCTTTACTACCTGATACGCTGGTATCTGACGGCTCGATAAGGTTCTGCTGCTGAATCTGGCGGCGGAAGTTTTGCTTGTGCAGCAATCTGCCGCTGATGGCTTCGACGCTGTTTTGCAGTTGCAGCAATGTAAATTCGGGCGGCATCAGTTCAAAAATCACGGGGCGGTATTTGATTTTGGCGCGCAGGCGGGACAGGGCGGTCGCCAGTACGCGGCGGTGGTCGTGGCGCATGGGCTGCCCCGTGAGTGCGAAGTCGAAGTTTGCCTGCGGCTCGGCGGCTTCCACTATCAGGCCGCTTTCATACAGCATTTCATAGCGTTGCAAAACGTATTCTTCCGACCAATTTTCAGGTTCTACCCCCCAGCACAAATGAATGCGCTTGAGCCGCTTCTGTCGCACTTCCTCCGTATCCGCCGAGTTTGCCCAAATGCGCAGGCGGCTGACGATGGTATCGCGTAGCCCGCCGTCGGTGCGCAAATCTTCCCACGGAAAATAGCAGTAGCAGTCCTGCCATTTAGCATCCGGGTGCAGGATGCTGTCGGCGGCCTCGCGCACCAGCCCCAGATAGCTGACGTACAAGACAGGCAGGCCTTGCTCGTTTTGACGGCGCGTATCGACAAAGGTGTAAAGCTGTTCTACATAACCCATAGGCTGAGATGTCTGCTTGGCGACCCACATCCTGACCCCTGCCTGCAAGGAGTGGCGAAGCGGAGCAAGCAGGCCGTTGGGCAGCAGCGCTCCTTGGGCAACGGTCAAAACCCTCAAGCTGCCGTTTGTAATGGCGATCAGTACAGGAACCAGTTCGACGATACTTTGCGTATTGGCCGCTGTTTCAGGATAGGCATCCATGCGTGGCTTTCATTCAAGAGAAAACCTTATTGTAAACCAAAGCGGTTTTCAGACGACCTTGCATATTATACTCAATTTGAGCATAATATAAAACTATTTCAAAATATAAACGGCAAACCTTCATGCCGTCTGAAAACCAGCTACAAGGAAACATCATGCAAACCGCCGCCCGCCGCTCGTTCGATTACGATATGCCACTCATCCAAACGCCGACTTCCGCCTGCCAAATCCGTCAGGCATGGGCGAAGGTTGCCGACACGCCCGACCGAGAAACAGCAGGCCGTCTGAAAGACGAAATCAAGGCTTTGTTGAAGGAGAAAAATGCGGTCTTGGTGGCGCATTATTACGTCGATCCGCTGATTCAGGATTTGGCTTTGGAAACAGGCGGATGCGTGGGCGATTCGTTGGAGATGGCGCGTTTTGGTGCGGAACATGAAGCCGATACGCTGGTGGTGGCGGGCGTACGCTTCATGGGCGAGAGTGCGAAAATCCTCTGCCCTGAAAAAACGGTGCTGATGCCTGATTTGGAAGCAGAATGTTCTTTGGATTTGGGTTGCCCGGAAGAGGCGTTTTCAGCGTTTTGCGACCAACACCCCGACCGTACGGTCGTAGTGTACGCCAACACTTCCGCTGCCGTAAAAGCGCGTGCCGACTGGGTGGTAACGTCTTCGGTGGCGTTGGAAATCGTGTCGTATTTGAAATCACGTGGCGAGAAGCTGATTTGGGGGCCCGACCGCCACCTCGGTGACTACATCCGCCGCGAAACGGGTGCGGATATGCTGTTGTGGCAGGGTTCATGCATCGTCCATAACGAATTCAAAGGGCAGGAGCTGGCGGCGTTGAAAGCGGAACATCCCGACGCCGTGGTGCTGGTTCATCCCGAATCGCCGCAAAGCGTCATCGAACTGGGCGATGTGGTCGGCTCGACCAGCAAACTACTGAAAGCCGCCGTATCGCGCCCCGAAAAAAAATTCATCGTGGCGACCGATTTGGGCATCCTGCACGAAATGCAAAAGCAGGCGCCCGACAAAGAATTTATCGCCGCACCGACGGCGGGCAACGGCGGAAGCTGCAAAAGCTGCGCGTTCTGCCCGTGGATGGCGATGAATTCGCTGGGCGGCATCAAATATGCCCTGACAAGCGGGTGCAACGAAATCCTGTTGGATAGAAAGCTGGGCAAAGCCGCCAAACTGCCTTTGCAGCGTATGCTCGACTTCGCGGCAGGGCTGAAGAAAAAAGATGTGTTCAACGGCATGGGCCCCGCTTGATTTGCCGTCAATATTGCTGTTTCAGACGACCCCTTAAACAAGGACAACACCATGCAAACCGATTGCGACGTATTGATTGCCGGAAACGGGCTGGCGGCACTGACGCTCGCCCTGTCGCTGCCTGAATCGTTCCGCATCGTCATTTTGTGCAAAAACCAGCTGGACGACACTGCCAGCCGTCATGCCCAAGGCGGGATTGCGGCGGCGTGGTCGGGAGAGGACGACATTGAAAAACACGTTGCCGATACTTTGGAAGCGGGCGCGAGTTTGTGCGACGAAGCCGCCGTCCGCACCATCCTGTCGCAGGGCAAACCGGCAATCGAATGGCTGCTGGCGCAGGGCGTGGCGTTCGACCGGAATCATAACGACCTGCACCTGACGCGCGAAGGCGGGCATACCTGCCGCCGAATCGCCCACGTTGCCGACTACACGGGCGAAGCCGTCATGCAGAGCCTGATTGCCCAAATACGCTGCCACCCGAACATCCGCGTTTACGAGCGGCAGATGGCGTTGGACGTTCAAACCGAATCAGGCGCAGCGTGCGGACTGACCGTCCTCGACTGCCGAACGCAAGAAACCTACCGCATCCGTGCCCGCCACACCGTACTCGCAGGCGGCGGCTTGGGACAGATTTACGTCGCCACCACCACGCCGCCCGAATGCACGGGCGACGCCATCGCTATGGCGATACGCGCAGGCTGCGCAGTCGAAAACCTCGAATTTATCCAATTCCACCCCACAGGCTTGGCAAGGCCGTCTGAAAACGGCCGCACCTTCCTAATTTCCGAAGCCGTGCGCGGCGAAGGCGGCATCCTGACCAACCAAGCGGGCGAACGGTTTATGCCGCATTACGACCGCCGTGCCGAACTTGCGCCGCGCGACATCGTTGCCCGCACCATCGCCGCCGAAATCGCCAAACAAACGCAAGACTTCGTCTCACTCGACATCAGCCATCAACCCGCAGAGTTCGTCCGCCGGCATTTTCCGTCCATCCATCGGCACTGCCTGTCCCAACACGGCTTGGACATCACGCGCCAAGCCATCCCCGTCCGCCCCGTGCAACACTACACCTGCGGCGGCATCCAAACCGACCCCTGCGGCAGAACCTCCCTGCCGCAGCTCTACGCCTTAGGCGAAACCGCCTGTACCGGACTGCACGGAGCCAACCGCCTTGCCAGCAACTCCCTGCTCGAATGTGTCGTTACCGCCAGACTTGCCGCCCAAACCATCGCGGACAGACAAGCGTTCCAAACCGAACCATTCCAAAGGCCGTCTGAAAGCCCCTCCGCCGAAACAGACATCTTTTCAGACGGCCTCCAAAACGTATTCAGCCGACCCACCCTGCAAGCTTTCAACCAACGCCATCTGGGCATCATACGCAACGATACCGACCTGCGCCGCGCCATCGCCCAACTGCAGTTTTGGAAGCAAAACCAAGCCGAGCCATACACCGCGTCCGAATACGAAAACCGCAACCTACTCGAATGCAGCCTCGCCCTTGCCCAAGCCGCATACAGGCGGAGAGAGAACATCGGAGCACATTTTAATAGTGATTGTTGAGGCTGATAGAGACCTTTGCAAATGTTTCTAAATATTCTTTTGAATGATATGGGAAAACCACCTAGTCATCATTTTCTCATACATGAGATTCAACTATTAACAATGAAATTCCCATTTCTTGCTCTATTTGACTGAAAAAAGATACTGCGATTTTCTTTGCTTCTTGATAATTAATTATCATGGCAATACTCCAAATTGAAAATGTTTGAAGGTAGTAAAATTGACTTCGCCTCCTTTTTGTATTTGCCTATTAATATACCTTTTTGGACAACTGCGCTTTATAGCCCGCGCAAGATCGGCACATTAAATAAAGGCCGTCTGAAACGGTTTTTCTGTTTGCAGACGGCCTCTTGGCTCAAACCGTGAGAACCGCATGCGTGCGTTCCGCACACATCCTACTTGTTGAGTTTAGGTTTCATATGGGCCACGGCTTGCTTTCCAAATATGCTTTTATTTCATAAATTAGATTATTTATATTAGGGGAAACTACATTTCCTGTTTTTTCGATTACAAGTAGACAATTATATTTTATTGCCCAGTCAATGGTTTTCTGAATAAATTTAGTATAATCAAATCTTAAATCAAGTTCACACTCTATATCATCTGGCCAAACGGTAAGACTATTACCAAAATTATCACAAAACATGATTGCATCTTTATCCCAAGACTCTTTCGATTTAAGCTTTTTTTTTTGCTTCATTTATTATTGATAATAATATAAAATCATTATCGATAAAGTAATTTTCAAAACTTTTATTCTCATTAAAATTCTGAAAACCATTAGATCGATACTCATCAAGTATGATATCTTTATTTGCATTAAATTTATTTCTGATAGCAGCTGATGGGATAAGGTAGTACCGATAATTCCAAATTGCCATTTTTATTTACTCCTATAACGTGGTCTATTAACATTACCTGATTCATTCAAGACATCAATAGAATTTTTCCAATTAGTATTAGGAACGGGAAAGTCAACTTTTTTAAATTTTAATTCACATATCCTTCCAAGCAAGCCGTAGCCCGCATTAAACCTATGCAGGTAAGGTGTGTGCGGTACGCACGCTGGCCTTGAGTGTGATAAAAAAGTCGTCTGAAACATTTTTCCGGCTTTCAGACGACTTTTGCCAAATATTATCGGCAGCGGCTCAATGCCAACTTTAAACCTGCTCCGATTTCTTCAGGACTGTTATCCAATGATAAAATTACATTGTCTGCATCAATGGCATCCCACGCTTCCAGCTTGACATGGCGGCTTGGGCTGATTTTCAGGCAGCCGTTGTGCAGCCAAATATCCACGCTCATCATGTTTTTAAATAGGGCGCGTCTGGTTTTATAGCCCAAGTTCCCGCATAGGTTGGCAACCCAATCCTCATAACGTGGTTTAAAACTTTCCTGTTTTAAAAAATCAATACGTTCAGCTTCGTTGTCTAACGTCCTGCTGTTCGCCAATGCTTGTAAGACTGTCGTGCCTAAAGTTCCATTGTCGGTATCCAATGGCAGGATATGGGGAGGATATAGGTGGTCTATTGCCGTTAACCCCAAACCTGAACATGTTTGAACAATCAGAGCTTCTTCATTAGCATAAAAAACTGCCCAATAATTTTGATCCTGTTTAAAAATCATTATTTGATCTCCGTAATTTTGACTGTAATGTTTTGACTCTTGCCATACTCTACCACACGTTGTAACTGCAATCTTTACTCCTTATTAGTTTGTGCGGGTATGGCCAGATGGATTTCGCGCTGTTTGATCATGTCGGCCCTTAATGTCATACCCGAAAGGCTATGACGTTCAAAATTTGTCGTCTTAGAGTTGTCTCTACACCGCTTCGGATAATGATTTTGCTAGCCGTGCTACCGATATGGGTGTGGCGGCGAACTGCTTTTGTCTGATGGCTGTGGTGGCTTGTTGAAAGAAAGGCCGTCTGAAACCGTATTTATTGTTTCAGACGGCCTCTTAGCTCAAACCTTGAGAACCGCATATGTGCGTTCCGCACACATTCGCGTTGCCGATAAGCTGCGCACCCTTGAGGGTGGTATCCCCGCCGCTGCGGATGGTGGTTGTGCCGACCATACTGCCAACATGGGTGTGGCGGTGGACTGCTTTTGTCTGATTGCTGTGGCTACTTGTTGAAAGAAAGGTCGTCTGAAACCGTATTTGTTGTTTCAGATGACCTCTTGGCTCAAACCTTGAGAACCGCATGCGTGCGTTCCGCACACATCCTACTTGTTGAGTTTAGGTTTCATATGGGCTACGGCTTGCTCTTGCCAAATAGAGCTGGATTTCGCGGGAGAGCTATCCTTACCTATGGCGCATCAGGCATATTGCTCCATTAGGGCAATAACCGGTTTCAAACTTTGGTCATCGGAAAAATAAGTCTTCATAAAATCCAATAGCGACATGTTTGCA
Source organism: Neisseria sp. P0008.S004 (assembly GCF_051962755.1). Classification (NCBI taxonomy): domain Bacteria; kingdom Pseudomonadati; phylum Pseudomonadota; class Betaproteobacteria; order Neisseriales; family Neisseriaceae; genus Neisseria; species Neisseria sp. P0008.S004. Next base: position 3,020 of record NZ_JBQCUZ010000011.1, on the reverse strand, counting down.
TTCTTGACCGGGTGATGCACATCTGCACCTTTGTCCAGCATGGCTTTTAAAACGTCCAGTCTGTCGGGGATGCCGCCTATCATGGCCAAAGGAATTCCTTGGTCGGTATAGGTTTCAATGTTCGGATCCGCTCCGGCCTCCAACAGTACCATGGCCGCATCTCCGTTTTCTGCCCGCATCGCGTAATGCAGCGGTGTCATGCCGTAGATGTCTTGGGCGTTTACAGGGACACCTTTGTCTATGTAAAACCGTATAGTTTCAGGTGATGATGGATTCCAAATATTAGCCCTATGCAGGCTATTCCATTTTTCATTAGGAGAAATACGGAATGGATCTAATTTCCCCTCGCTTTCCGCCTTTTGAAGGAAAGCAATATCACCTAGCTCTTCAGCTTCCGCAATTTTTTCTTCAAAACTGGGAGGTGTTAAATTATTTACCATTTAAAAAGTTCCTCATATCTTGTTTAATTGTACCCAAATCACCCCGCCCCGGTTTTTCAAACCTGGGGTCGTGAGATTCGTTTTCCGCCTTGTTCTGCAGAGCAAACAATTTTTTCGTCCTTTTCGGGTCGTTCACATACTCATTCAACTGGCTCTGCGTCATGCCTAATTCATCTGCCGCCTTTATCAAACGGCGGTTTTCCCAACCGTATCTGTGTCCGATGTGGACGGGTGGTTTGATAATATTAGAGATATTTCCTTTTTCTGCATAGCTGCCGTCAGGCAGTTTGATATACCGGTCATACACACTGTCCCTTATCGGTTTGCGCAAATTCGGCCGTTTTAAAGCAGTGGCAGCTCTCCCCGGATCGGGCATAAAACGTCCGAGTTCGTCGTGATAACGCCCATTTGCATCACGTTTGGGGTATGTTTCCTGTGGTTGCGGATCTGCCGGTGGATCTGTTTTTTTGTCAAAGTTGGGTTTCGGCGGATCGTCTTTTTTAGCTGCTTCTCCCCGGGCGTCTTTGTCCAGCATGCGCTTAAAGCTGTTAACGCCTGGTTTGACAACCTGCTTCAATACCTTGCCCGCTCCGACGGCCGTAGTCAAATTTTCTACCGATTGAAGTCCGATCAGTGCGGCTTGCGCACCTCGGACGTCTTGTCCGTAAATCGGTTGCAAGTCATTTAAGATTAAGGAAGCAGTACCTGCTCCAGGTGACTGGAAGGCCTCGGTGACATTGTCCCAGCATCGTCCAAAGTCGTTTGCACAGTTTTGGACATCTTTAAAGGTATCCACCGCCTTTGAACCTACAATGTATACAGGTAAAGAGTTGAGTACTCCTCTAGTAATAGTTTTTCGTGGATTTTGTATTTTTTCCTTCCAGGATTTTTTTGCAAATTCCGAAGCCAAATCCTTCGCGCCTTGGGTAATGCTGCTATTTTTGGATGAGTGTAAATTGTTTCGGTAGAACACAAGGTCTGATTGGGCCTCCGGTGCAAAAACCTCCGGTCGGACAAATTGTTTGCCTTCCGTAGTGAAGAATCGCTGTTGCCTGCCATCTTCATTGAGAAAGGTCTGCCTGGCTTTTTTAAGAAAGTCTTTTGCAGGTAAATCAGTTACCTTTTCTAAAGTCAGCATCCAAAATAAATCGGTTTCTTTGACTGCTTGATGCACTAAGCGTTTTTGAGCATCGGCAACTTGTTGGGCGGTAGGTTCCTTCCCGCCATTTTCTTGTTTTGCAAATGCTTTGGCATTTTGTTTTATCCAAGCCCTTTCATCAGGATGCAGCTGCCGGTTGTTCCAATCGACATTCGCCCCTACTGCCGCCGTACCTGCATTCCCGCCCGCCGCATAGCCGATGGCCGCCCCACCCAGTGCGTTGACCGCCGCTTTGCCCGCCGGGCCGAGGTTTTCCGCCGCTTTGTCCAAATACGGTGCGGCAAGGGAAGTGCCGCCGCCGGCCAGTATGCCGCCGAGGTTGCCCGTCGTCAGTCCGCCTGCCGCTCCGTGCAGGATACTCCTGCCTATGCCGCCTTCTTTCCAGGTGTCGTAGCGGCTTTGGTTTTCGGCAAGGTAGGCGTTTACTTGACCGAGGGATGTGCGGATAGCGGCTTTTTCGGCTTCGCTGTCCGTATTTTGCAGTTTGGCCTCCAGCAGGGTTTTGGCTGCCTGATACCGTTCGTAACTTTGGGTATTGCCGAGTTTGTCGGAAACGGCTGCTGTGGTTTGGGCGGCGTTTTTGCCGAACTCCTGTGTTACTTCCCTTTGCAGGTTGATTTCTTTGGCCACCGCGTCTTTGTCGAAGCTGTTTTTCAGACGGCCTGAGTGTTGATCCGCAGTTTCGGTGTCGATGCCGGTGTAGATACGCGCTTCGGTTTCTTTGGTAGTCCTGCCTGTTCGGGCAAGTTGTCCCGCTTTGTCGGTGATGTGTATGTTGCGGGTGTTGATGCCGCTGCGGGTGGTGCTGTTTTTGCTGTCTCCGTCGCTGCCGTAGCCTACTGATGAACTTGCGCCGTTTTTATCGGCTACGCTTGTCAGGTGTTTGTCTTGAGGCTTATTTTGTGCGCTCTGCCCCAGTGTTTTGCCGCTTACGGCAACGTTGGCACCCAATCCAAAACTTTCGCCTTCGTATCGGCTGTAGTTTTGAATGTCGCTATGGGTGAGGGTGGCCGTCTGAAAGCGGTTTTTGCCTTCGTCTTCTGCGCTTTGGCCAGACGTGATGATGCCGCCTGAGACCTTGGCAAAAAAGCCCTTCCCACAACAGTCGAAACCCCAACACAGGTTTTCGGCTGTTTCCGCCACCAATCACTCCCTAACTCTACCCAAATACCCCCTTAATCCTCCCCGGACACCCGATAATCAGGCATCCGGGCCGCCTTTTAGGCGGCAACAGACACACTTAGCCTGTTAGCCGCCTTCAACAGGTTTAGACACATCGCCTTCAGATGGCTTTGCGCACTCACTTTAATCAGCCCGAAATAGGCTGCCCGGGCATAGCGGAACTTACGGTGCAGTGTACCGAAGCTTTGTTCGACCACATAACGGGTCTTCGACAAATATCGGTTACGTTTGGTTTGCGC
>NZ_JBQCUZ010000010.1:0-39538 GCF_051962755.1 Neisseria sp. P0008.S004 | reverse complement strand
GGCGTGAAACAAGAGAACAGCGCTTACAACCAAGTTATCGTTGGTGCTGACTACGACTTCTCTAAACGCACTTCTGCCTTGTTGTCAGCCGGTTGGTTGAAAGAAGGTAAAGGCGACAACAAATACGAGAAAACTGCTGGTACTGTTGGCCTGCGTCACAAATTCTAATCTGACTTAAGATTAGCCTGAAAAAGAGCCTGTTTTATACAGGCTCTTTTTGTTTTTGCAGGGACTGTATTTTATTATTGCAAGGGTAGGTTAAAGTATTTTCGATATTTTCAGACGGCTTATGAAAATCTAAGTCAGATTATATTCTATTAAATATATGCTAAATAAAATATTAGAAATTGTTTTGAGTATTATTATAAATAAGTTAACAATATAAAGATGGTCATTGATTAAGTTGATTTTCCTATATTTCATGTCTACTAATAAAAGATTTATTTTTATAGTTCTAAAGTATTATTAGCATGTGGAATTTGATTTTAAGATTTGTAAATTTGATTTTAATCAAATTATTGCCGATAGATGATTCATATAATATAAGTGTTTAGAGTATCGATATATCGGGAATAGCCATGTCCTGTCTTGAAATGAAGTGCTTAAGTGGCATTTGGAAACGAATCCTTGTGCTGTTTGCTGTATTTTCTATGATGATAGTAAGCCTACCTGCTTACGCAGAGCGCTTGCCTGATTTCTTGGCAAAAATTCAGCCTTCTGAAATTTTTCCTGGTGCTGATCGCTACGGCAAACCTGAAGGTAAGCCTTTGGTTGCTCGTGTATATAAAGGCGAAGAGCAACTTGGCTTGGTTTATATCACGACTGATGTGGTTAATACGCGCGGTTATTCGAGTAAGCCGATTGATACGATGGTTGCATTGGCCAATGATGGCACTATTGCCGGAGCAAAATTGGTTGAACATCATGAACCAATTATGCTGATTGGTATTCCGCAATCCCGTGTTGATAAATTCATTGATAAATATATTGGCTTAAATTTTATTAAAAATCCTCCGCAGCCTGGCGTGGCTCCTGGTGATATCATCAGTGGTGCGACTGTAACGTTAATGGTGATTAACGACAGTATTCAGCGTTCTGTCAAATCGGTTATTCATCAATATCATTTGGGTACGGATAAAGCGACTCAAGCCGGTGCTGCTGCCGCTTCTGGTGAACAAGCTGCAAATGAGCCTGCGGTTCAAACCCGTCCCCGTCGTGCTGTGAATTCTGATAAACAAGATATTCAGTCTTGGAATGCACTGTTAGAACAAAAAGCTGTTGGTCATCTGCATATTTCTGTTGACGATATCAACAAATTGTTTGAAAAAGGTGGTAAAGCAGGTGTTACAGACCATGCAGAGCAGGGCGATGGTAACGATACATTCGTTGATTTATATGTTGCTTTGGTCAGCCAACCTTCTATCGGTAAAAGTCTTTTAGGTGAAGCCGGTTGGAATAATCTGCAAAAACGTTTGCAACCAGGTCAACAGGCTATTATGGTTGCCGGTGAAGGCCGATACTCTTGGAAAGGCTCAGGCTATGTGCGTGGCGGTATCTTCGACCGTATCGAAATGATTCAGGGCGATACCAGCTTCCGTTTTACCGATGCACAACATGAGCGTGTAGTTGCTTTGGCAGCGGAAGGTGCACCTGCATTTAAAGAGGTCTCTTGGTTTACCATCCCGGAAGGTGTGGAATTTGATGCTGCCGAGCCATGGCGTTTACAACTGATGATTCAACGTGTGTTGAGCGTTAACGATAAAGCTTTTGTGAATGCAGATTTGGATTACGAATTGCCAAAAGGCTACTATGTCGATGATCCAAAAGCGCCACCTGTTGAAATCAGCGCGCCGGTTGAGCAAGTTGCGGCTGCAGCTTCAGTTCCTGAAAGTACGGGTATTGCCGAAGATGCGACTGCCGGTGATGATGGTGTTTCCAACCAACTTTGGAAACAGGTTTGGAAAGCCAAGCAAGGTCAAATTATTGTTGTCGGTATTGCTTTGACAATTCTTCTGTTGGTATTCCTGTTCCAAGACTGGATTGTACGTTACGAAAAATGGTATGACCGTTTCCGCCTCTGCTTCCTGACATTTACCTTAGTTTATATTGGTTGGTATGCGCAAGCTCAATTATCGGTTGTCAATACGCTGACCTTATTCTCCGCAGTTTTGACTGAATTCCACTGGGAATTCTTCCTGATGGATCCGCTGGTGTTCATCCTGTGGCTCTTTACAGCGGCAACCATGCTGTTGTGGAACAGGGGTACGTTCTGCGGCTGGCTGTGTCCTTTCGGTTCGTTGCAAGAATTGACCAATCGCATTGCTAAAAAACTGGGCGTAAAACAAATTACTGTGCCACATCTGTTGCATACGCGCCTGACAGCCATTAAATACGTCATCTTCTTCGGTTTGCTGGCTATTTCCCTGTATGATTTGGGTACTGCTGAAAAATTTGCAGAAGTTGAACCTTTCAAAACCGCAATTATTCTGAAGTTTATGCGCGAATGGTGGTTTGTATTGTTTGCTGCAGCTTTGCTGATTGCCGGATTGTTTATCGAACGTTTCTTCTGTCGTTATCTGTGTCCTTTGGGTGCGGGTATCGCATTGCCGGGTCGATTCCGTGTGTTTGACTGGCTGCGCCGCTATAAAATGTGTGGCAATCCTTGTCAGATTTGTACGCATGAATGTCCGGTACAGGCCATTGCACCAGAAGGCGATATCCATCCGAACGAATGTATCCAATGCCTGCATTGCCAGGTAATGTATCACCACGATACGCGTTGTCCTCAAGTAGTGGCAACGAATAAGAAAAAACAAAAACAAGCGGCAGCAAAATCTGAGCAGCACGATGCGGCAGCAACGAAAAATGCTCAAGAACAAGTTGTTCAGTTTGTTAAAAAAGAATCGGCAATTAGTGTTGATAAGTAGTTATTTATAAAAAAGAGGGCTGTATCGGCAGCCCAACTTAGAAATTTTTTCATCGGTAGGCCGTCTGAAAAAAATCGGCCGCCGGATTTTATCCAAGGAGTGTCGTATGTCAGACGAAAAATTAGAACAAAACGGCTTAAGCCGTCGTTCATTCTTAGGTACTGCCGCTGCTTCCGGCGCAGGTATTGCCGGTGCCGGTTTGTTGGGCTTGGCCGGTTGCTCTAACGGTGAGGGTGACAAAGCTGCTGTTTCTGGCGCAGCTCCTGCCGAAAAAGCCGCTGCTCATTCTGCCGAACCGGGCAAACAAACTTCCGAAGTCGGTCCAGGCGAACTTGACCAATACTACGGTTTCCTGTCAGGCGGTCAATCAGGCGAAATGCGCTTGATCGGTTTGCCATCTATGCGCGAACTGATGCGTATCCCAGTATTCAATATGGACAGCGCTACTGGTTGGGGTCGTACCAACGAGAGTCTGAGCGTTTTAAACGGAAACATTACGCCGGAAACCCGTAAATTCCTGCAAGACAGCGGTCTGCGTTGCTACCCTAACGGCGACTTGCACCACCCGCACTTGTCTTTCACCGACCAAACTTACGATGGCCGTTATGCTTACGCCAACGATAAAGCAAACACCCGTGTTTGCCGCGTCCGCTTGGATGTAATGAAAACCGATAAAATCATCGATATTCCTAATGCTTCAGGTATCCACGGTCTGCGTCCGCAACGTTATCCGAAAACCGGTTACGTTTTTGCCAACGGCGAACACATTGTTCCAGTTGACGGCGTAGGTAAATGGGATGATGCGAAAACTTGGAATGCCGTTTATACCGCAATTGACGGCGAAACCATGGAAATCGCATGGCAAGTTTTGGTAGACGGTAACTTGGACAACGGCGATGCCGACTACCAAGGTAAATACTCTTTCTCTACCTGCTATAACTCTGAACGCGCTCTGACTGTACAAGGTGCTTCTTCTAACGAGCAAGACTGGTGTGTAGTATTTAACCTGGCCGCTATCGAAGAAGGCATCAAAAAAGGCGACTTCAAAGAAGTTAACGGCGTGAAAATGTTGGACGGCCGTGCAGAAGCCAACTCTCCATACACCCGCTACATCCCTGTACCTAACTCTCCTCACGGCTGTAACGCAAGCCCTGACGGCAAATACATCATGCTCAACGGTAAACTGTCTCCAACCGTTACCGTATTGGATGTCAGCAAACTGGACGATTTGTTTGCAGGCAAAATTAAAGAGCGCGATGTTGTCGTAGCTGAACCTCAACTGGGTCTTGGCCCATTACACACTGCATTTGACGGTCGCGGCAATGCCTATACTACATTGTTTATCGACAGCCAAATGGTGAAATGGAACATCGACGATGCGATTAAAGCCTACAAAGGCGAGAAAATCGATCCGATTAAACAAAAATTGGACGTTCACTATCAACCTGGTCACAACCACACTACCATGGGTGAAACTAAAGAAGCCGACGGTAAATGGTTGGTGTCTTTGAACAAATTCTCCAAAGACCGCTTCCTGAACGCAGGCCCTCTGAAACCTGAGTGTGACCAATTAATCGACATCTCCGGCGACGAAATGCGTCTGGTTCACGACAACCCGACTTTTGCAGAACCACATGACTTCTGTCTGGTTTCCGCTTCCAAAGTGAACCCAAGCAAAACTTGGGACCGCAAAGACCCATGGTTCTGGAAAGATGCTTTGGAACAAGCGCAAAAAGACGGTGTTGAGCTGGAAAAAGCCGCTAAAGTCGTACGTGAAGGCAACAAAGTACGCGTGTACATGACTGCCGTTGCGCCTGCATTCAGTATCCCTCAATTTGAAGTGAACCAAGGCGACGAAGTGACCGTATACGTAACCAACGTTGAGACCATTGAGGACTTGACTCACGGTTTCACTTTGGAAGGCTACGGTATCGCTATGGAGATCGGCCCGCAAGCGACATCTTCTGTAACCTTCAAAGCAGTCCGTCCAGGCGTACACTGGTATTACTGCCAATGGTTCTGCCACGCATTGCACATGGAAATGTCAGGTCAAATGATTGTTAAACCAAAATAATTTTGGTTTGATGATTTAATCCTTCAGGCCGTCTGAAAAGACATTCTTTCAGACGGCCTTTATAGCAAAGCTGTTTGTCTGCAGATATTGCAATGAGATATAAGCCATCATCAGACAGCTTTGCTATAACATCAAAATACCTGTTTCTGCATATGTTTACCATGTAGAAAACAGGCCGTCTGAAATTGAGATATAATTATGACGCATACACCATCCCATCGTTCCAAATGGCAACGTGCCGCATTCGTATTGCTATTGGGCAGTATGGTTCAGACGGCCTTTGCCTCAGTCATCAACGTATCCGCACAAGACAATCTCAATGATGCTTTAGCGCGCGCCCAAGCCGGCGATACGCTCAAGCTTGCCTCCGGTACATACAAGACCAAACTCTATATCGACAAACCGATTACCATTGAAGGTCCGGCCGATCGCTCCGCCAAGATTGTCGGCGACAGGAGCGGGCGTACCATTGCCGTTCATGCGCCTGACGTAACTCTGCGCAATCTGACCGTTTCCAATTCAGGCTTGAGCCTGCCGGCCATGGATGCAGGGATTTATCTTGAGGAAACGGCTCCGCGAGCATTGGTTGAACACAATAATGTCTTGGACAACTCAGTCGGCGTATACATCCATGGCGCGGCAGAATCGATGGTGCGCGAAAATAAGATTGTCGGGGAAGCCACATTGCGTGTGAATGAGCGCGGTAATGGCGTAACGGTTTGGAATGCGCCGGGCGCGCAAGTAGTCGACAACGATATTTCCAAAGGCCGTGACGGTATTTTTTCTAATACCAGTACAAACAATACCTATAAAGGCAATCGTTTCAGCGATTTGCGTTTTGCAGTGCATTATATGTACACCAACGACAGCGAGGTCAGCAACAACATCTCTGTCGGCAACAATATGGGCTATGTGTTGATGTTCTCAGAGCGTCTCAAAGTGTATGGCAATATCGCCGTAGGCAGCCGTGACCAAGGCATTATGCTCAATTACGTCAACCATTCCGATATTAACGATAACATTATCAACAAAGCCGGTAAATGCGTATTCGCCTATAACGCCAACTTCAATAAAATTTTTGACAACCATTTTGAAAACTGTCAAATCGGCATTCACTTTACCGCGGCTATTGAAGGCACAAGTCTGTCCAATAATTCGTTTATCAACAACGAAAGCCAAGTTAAATACGTCAGCACCCGTTTCCTTGATTGGGGAGAGGGCGGCCGAGGCAATTATTGGAGCGACAACAGTACATTCGATCTTGATGGCGATGGTTTTGGCGACAACGCCTATCGACCGAACGGCATTATCGACCAAATCATTTGGCGCGCCCCCGTGTCCCGTCTGCTGATGAACAGTCCTGCCGTCAGCATTGTCAAATGGGCGCAATCTCAGTTCCCCGCTATTTTGCCGGGCGGCGTCATCGACAGTAAGCCATTGATGAAACCGATCAGCAACAAAACAAGCACCAAATACGAAGCCATGAAGGATGAGCTGTTGCACGAAGCCAGTACGCGCCAATCCGATTGGAGCGATGCCGAAAACGGATCTTTGAATTAAACATGTTTTCAGACGGCCTTTTTCATGAGGCCGTCTGAAACGGCACAAAGGAATTATTCATGACCAACCACGTCGAATTAAGAAACGTGACCAAACAATTCGGTAGTCAAAAAGCCGTCAACCAAGTCGATTTAGTCCTCAAAGCAGGCGAAAGCGTCGGCATGGCAGGGCATAACGGTGCAGGCAAATCCACCATCATGAAGCTGATACTCGGCCTGATTACGCCGACCGAAGGCGAAGTCATGTTGCTGGGCGAGCGTACCGGCAGTAAGGCAGGCGCACTGCTTCGCAGCCAAATCGGCTACCTGCCTGAAACCGTCGCGCTTCATCCTTCATTGACCGGCATTGAAACCATGGATTTCTATGCCAAACTTAAAAAACAGCCCTTGAGGAAAAACCGTGAGTTGTTGGAACGCGTCGGCATTTCTCAAGCGGCACGCCGCCGTGTCGGCACTTACTCCAAAGGTATGCGCCAACGTCTCGCTTTGGCACAAGCCTTGTTGGGCGAGCCTAAAGTCTTATTGTTTGACGAACCGACCACAGGCCTTGACCCGGCTTCACGCCAAATGTTTTACGAAGTCGTGCGCGAACTGAATGGACGCGGTGCAACCGTATTGCTCAGCACGCACGCGCTTGCCGAACTCGATGGCCACGCCGACCGCATTATCGTCATGAAAAACGGTGTGAAAGTTGCCGATGGCAGCATGGATGAGTTGCATGTTCAAAGTGGTTTGCCGTTGACCGTCAATGTTCGTTTGAAAGAAGCGCGTCCGTTGAGCGAGCGTTGGCAGCCGCTTTCAGACGGGCTGTCGTATAAAGCGCAATGTAAAGCCGAAGAGCGTATGGGGCTTTTGAGTGAATTGGGTGATTTGGGCAACCTTGCCTATATCGATATCCATACCCCGACACTTGACGATATGTACGCACAATTCTTAAAAAGGGAAGACGTATGAACCCCGTTTGGATTATTACCGGCAAAGAAGTCCGCGACAGCCTGCGCAACCGTTGGGTCCTCGCCGCCGCACTCCTGCTTGCCGCGCTTGCCCTGTCATTGGGTTTCCTGGGCAGCTCGCCTACCGGTACAGTCAAAGTCGATCCGTTGACCGTTACCGTTGTCAGCCTCTCCAGCCTGTCGATTTTCCTGATTCCGCTGATTGCGATGTTGCTCTCTTATGATGCGCTGATTGGCGAAATCGAACGCGGCACGATGGCGCTGTTGTTGAGCTATCCGATTTCGCGCAACCAAATCCTTGCCGGCAAATTTATCGGCCATCTCATCATCCTTGCCCTTGCCACCACGGCAGGCTACGGATTGGCGGGCATTACCCTCCAGCTTGCCAACGGCGGCTTTGACCTTGCCGCATGGAAACCTTTTGCCCTCCTGATTGTTGCCAGTGTGATTCTTGGTGCAGCCTTTTTGTCTATGGGTTATTTGATTAGCGCAAAAGTCAAAGAACGCGGTACTGCCGCCGGTATCGCCATCGGCGTATGGCTGTTTTTTGTGGTGATTTTCGATATGGCGCTTTTGGGTGTTTTGGTTGCCGATACTGAACAAGTTATTACCGCGCCTGTTGTAGAAACCATTCTCTTGTTCAATCCTTCCGACATTTACCGTCTGCTCAACCTGACCGGTTATGAAAACACCGCGATGTACGCAGGGATGGCCGGTTTGAGCGATCAAATCAGCCTGACTATGCCGGTTTTGCTGACGGCGCAGGTATTATGGGTTATCATTCCCTTGGTCTTGGCCGCCTGGATTTTCGGAAAGAGACAAATATGAGAAAAATATTATTTACAGCATTCACCATCCTTGCTTTATCTGCTTGTAGCAAAGAGGAAAATACTCCTCCGCCTACGCCCCAACGAATCAGCGACAGTGCAGTCGGTCATTACTGCAGCATGAACTTGACCGAACACAACGGCCCTAAAGCGCAAATCTTCTTGAACGGCAAACCTGACAAACCGGTTTGGTTTTCCACCATCAAGCAGATGTTCGGCTACACTAAACTGCCTGAAGAGCCCAAAGGCATTCATGCTATCTATGTTACCGATATGGGCAAAGTCAAAGATTGGGAAAAACCCAATGCCGACGCCGAATGGATAGATGCGAAAAAAGCCTATTACGTCATCGAAAGCAGCTTTATCGGCGGCATGGGTGCGGAAGACGCGCTTCCGTTTGCCGACAAGGCTCAGGCTGAAAAATTCGCCAAAGAGAAAGGCGGCAGAGTAGTCGGTTTTGCAGAGATGCCCGACGAATACATTTTCAAATAAAACAACCAATAAAGGCCGTCTGAAACTGTTTCAGACGGCCTTTATGTTGGAAGCTGTCGATTGATGATTTAATGAATGCGGCTTTCAATGTAAAGATAAAAATCCAAGGAATACTTTATGTCCACCCCCTTAACGCGCCGCCGTTTCCTTGCCATCGCCGCCACACTTGCCGCTGGTGTCGGCATTCCCTTTGCCATTAGCCGCAGAACCAATCAGCCGACTCATCCGGCCAGCCTGAATCAAGAAGAGCAGCCAGTTATTTGGAGAGGTATTGCGTTGGGTTCGGGTGCGGAGTTGCGTTTGTTCGGCGTTGAGCGCAAGCAGGCGGAAATACTGGTCAACAAAGTATTGGCGGAAGTTTCACGATTGGAAAAAATCTTCAGCCTGTATCGGGATGACAGCATGATTAGCCGCTTAAACCGAGAAGGCCGTCTGAAAAATCCGCCATCCGATTTTTTGCAGCTGCTCAGTATCAGCCGAGATATCCATCAGCTGACGCAGGGTGCATTTGATCCCAGCATTCAGCCTTTGTGGAATCTGTATGCCGACCACTTCAGACGAAACCCCAAAACTGAAACGCCGCCATCCGAACGCAGTATTAAAGAAACGCTCGAATTAGTGGATTTTAACAAAGTCGATTTTGATACCAAAGAAATCCGTTTTGCCCAAAAAGGCATGGGCTTGTCGCTCAACGGCATTGCGCAGGGCTATATCACCGACAAAGTAGCCGAATTGTTGAAGCAGCAAGGCGTTACCCAGGCATTGATTGATATGGGGGAAATTTACGGCTTTGATAATGCCAACCAGCGCGAGTGGAATGTCAGTATTCGCAATCCCGACCAAGAAGACCAAATCCTGACCACCATTGCCATGAAAAACCAAGCCTTTGCTACATCTGGCGGCTATGGCACGGTAATGGACGAAGCTGGCAAATTTACCCATCTTTTTGATCCGCGTACAGGCGGAAGCCAGCCGCGCTATAAAAGCATGAGCGTTATGGTGGAAAGTGCGGCGGTTGCCGATGCTTTTTCTACTGCATTTTCTATTATGGATGAAGCGGCCATCCGTACTGCGGCTCAAGTTAAAAATGCACAGGTTTGGCTGGTGATGACGAATAATGAATTGAAGAAGATTGGAGGCTGAGGGGAAGGCCAGCCTTGCCTGCGATTTTGACTATGTGCATAGGACAGGGAAGGCTCGATTACTGAAATAATGGAGGATAAAAAAAGAAGGGCTGCCCAAGGGGGCAACCCTGAAACTCTTGCAGCTGGGAGTAATTAGCAAGAGATTACGACACTTAAAACAAAAATTCACTCATTTCAAAGCATGAAGCTTTAATATCTAAGCAATACGGTTTCAACCGCTCAAACCCCTTCGATACGGAGAAACACAACATATATGGGAAAATCCGACAAAGTGGTTTGAAGCAATTCAGATGAACGGTCTGTAATGCAGATAACCGGATGTCTTTAGATGAACGGTATAATATCAGGATAAACGGAACATTACTAGTGAATATTATAAAAAATTAGAATAATTCATTTAGTAATTGATTTTATTGAATAAAAATATGACTTTTTATTGAACTTTTTTACAACATATTGATTTAGTTTTAAAAAGGGAATTATGTAAGTGTTTGGCGTTAATCAAAAAACTTGTTTTGAGCTTTGAGAAGAGATAAGCAATAGAAAAAGGCCGCCTGAATGTTCAGACGGCCTTTTTTCAAAAAGTTACTTATTTGGTTGCAGAAGCAGTAGAAGCAGCTTCGGCTTGAGCACCTGCAGCTGCGTTTTCACCCCATGCAGCAGGATATTTGTAACCGGCAAAGCGTTTTTGTGAGTAAGCTTTGAACTCGTCAGAGTTGTAGGCTTCGGTTACATCTTTCAGCCATTGGCTGTCTTTGTCGGCAGTGCGGACGGCAGACCAGTTAACGTAGGCAAAGCTTGGCTCTTGGAACAGGGCTTCAGTCAGTTTCATGCCGCTGCTCATGGCGTAGTTGCCGTTAACGACGGCAAAGTCAACGTCGGCACGGCTGCGTGGCAGTTGGGCGGCTTCAAGCTCTACGATTTGGATGTTTTTTGGATTTTCGGCAATATCGTTTTTAGAAGCAGTCAGCGGATCAACGTCGGCTTTCAGTTTAATCCAGCCCAATTCGTTCAACATAACCAATGCACGGGCAAAGTTAGATGGGTCGTTAGGTGCAGAAACGCTGACGCCGTCTTTCACTTCGTCCAAAGATTTCAGTTTGCCAGGGTACAGGCCCAAAGGTGCAGTCGGTACTTGGAAGGCTTCAACGATGTCCAACTTGTGTTCTTTTTTGAAGTCGTCCAGATAAGGTTTGTGTTGGAAGATGTTAATGTCCAATTCGCCTTCAGCCAAAGCAAGGTTGGGGCGAACATAGTCGGTGAACTCGATCAGTTTGACTTTATAGCCTTTTTTCTCCAAAGCCGGTTGGATTTGGTCTTTTACCATATCGCCAAAGTCGCCGACGGTTGTACCGAAGACGATTTCTTTTTTCTCTGCGCCGTTGTCAGCAGAAGAAGCGGCAGAAGCAGCAGGCGCGCTGTCTTTTTGACCGCCGCAGGCAGCCAGTACGATGGCCAGCGCAGCGGCTGAAAGGGTTTTGAAGAATGTGTTGATTTGCATATTTTGCTCCTAATGGATGATAAAACGGTTTCAGACGGCCTCAAGCCGCCGCCGTCAAAAAAGAGGGATTGTAAATCTATTTTGGAAATATGAGGATGTTTTTTGTAAATTTATTTGGAATATATATCCTAATATGTTCTAAATAGATAACAGGCCGTCTGAAAAATAGTAATCTATTTCAGACGGCCTGGTTTGTTTAACGTTTATCCAGTTTGCGTGCCAATCTGTTGCCGATACCTTGAATCAGGATAACGAGTAAAACCAGGATGGCGACGATGAAGATGATGACTTCCATTTGATAGCGGTAGTAGCCGTAACGGATGGCAAGGTCGCCCAAGCCGCCGCCGCCAATCATACCTGCCGCCGCGCTGTACGACAGAAGGCCGATAGCCAGTACGGTAATGCTGGAAACCATACCTGCGCGTGCTTCATTCAAAAGCACTTTGCAGATGATGCTCATGGGGGAAGCGCCCATTGCGGAGGCCGCTTCAATCACGCCTCTGGGTACTTCGCGCAGGTTTTGCTCGACCAAACGAGCGAAGTAGAACAAGCCGGATACGCTCAATACCAATGAAGCGGCAACCGGGCCGATGGTCGTGCCGATGATGGCGCGTGTAACAGGAATCATGGCAATCATCAGGATGACGAAAGGAAACGCGCGCATCAGGTTGACCAGGTTGTCCAAAAATAAATTCAGCTGTTTGTTGTAGTGCAACTGATGGCTTGACGTCACAAACAGCAATACGCCCAAAATCGTACCGAAGATAACGGCGAAAGTAGTCGATAGGCCGACCATAATAAAGGTTTCGCCCAAGGCTTGGATAATTTCGCCCTTCATGCTGACGATGGTCTCAACAGCACTTTCAAATGTTAAATCTGCCATATTAGTCCTCTCGAATCAGCTCTTGCCCGATTTCGGATTGGGCATGGATTTGGTTGCCGTGTACTTCAATGATTTCCAGCAGACGGCCTTTGTCCAAGAGGGCGGCACGGTCGCACAGGCGGCGGATAACGCTCATTTCGTGGGTAACGATGACGATGGTTACGTTGAAACGTCGGTTGATGTCTTCCAAACACTTCAAAACGCTGCGCGTAGTGGCGGGGTCGAGGGCGGAAGTGGGTTCGTCGGCGAGGATGACTTGAGGTTGCGGCGCCAGCGCACGGGCAATGCCTACACGTTGTTTTTGACCGCCAGAAAGTTGGGACGGGTAATGATTGGCACGGTCTTGCAAATCAACGATTTCCAAACATTCTTCAACACGTGCTTGGATTTTTTTAGACGGCCATTTGGCAATTTCTAAAGGAAAGGCGACGTTTTCGGCAACGGTACGGTTGCTCAATAGGTTGAACTGTTGGAATACCATGCCGATGTTTTGTCGGGCGTGGCGCAGTTGCGTGGCGTTGAGCGCGGTCAGTTCTTGGCCGCATACGCTGACGGTACCTGTATCCGGACGTTCCAATAAATTAATCAGGCGCAGCAGGGTGGATTTGCCTGCGCCGGAATAGCCCATCAGGCCGAAGATTTCTCCCTGTTTGATTTCGAGGCTGGTCGGCTCGACGGCGACAAAGTCTTTGTTGTCGCGTGTTTGATAGTGTTTGGAGACGTGATCCAGAATAATCATGGTTTATCCGTGTTTTCTTTAATTCGTGTGGCCATCAGGGTGTGCAGACGGCGGTTGTCGGCGCGCGCGACGGTAAATTGCAGGCTGCCGATGATGACTTTTTCGCCGCGTACGGGCAGGTGCCCCAATTCTTGAATGACCAGGCCACCGATGGTATCGGCTTCTTCGCTGCTGTATTCCGTACCGAAGAAGGTGTTGATGTCTTCGATTTCGGTAGCCGCGTGGATGCGCCAGCGTTCGGAAGAAACGGCGTGGATATTGTCGGCGCTGTCGTCTTCGTCAAACTCGTCTTCGATGTCGCCGACGATTTGCTCGATGATGTCTTCAAAGGTTACCAGGCCGGATGTGCCGCCGTATTCGTCGATAACAATCGCCATGTGGTTGCGTTGCTCGCGGAACTCTTTTAAAAGGGCGGTCAAAGATTTGCCTTCGGGAACGAAAACGGCAGGGCGTAAGACGGATTTCAGGTGAAACTGCTCGGGGTTGAACATATATTTGAGCAGGTCTTTGGCGTGCAAAATACCTAAAACCTCGTCTTTGTCTTCACCGATGACGGGGAAACGCGAATGGGCGGTTTCGATGATGTAGGCCGTGATGCGCTCGATGCTGTCGTTCTCTTTCAATACGTTCATGCGGCTGCGCGTAATCATGGCATCACGCACTTCCAGTTCGGCAAAGTCCAATACTTTTTCCAGCCGGGTCAGTGTGTCGGCATCAAAAACTTCCTGCTCGTGCGCTTGGCGCAGCAGGGTTAATACGTCTTCGGCGGAGTCGGGCTCGCCGGCAAGTCGGGAGATTAGGCGTTCGAAAAACTTGGGTTTCGACTGCGTACCGTCCATTTTAATATTCGTCCTCTTGGTAGGGGTTGGGGAAGCCTGACGCCAGCATCAGGCGGATTTCTTCGGCTTCCATTATTTCGGCTTCATCGTCTTCGATGTGGTCGTAGCCCATCAGGTGTAAAGTACCGTGTATGGTCAGGTGGGCAAAATGCTGCTCAGGTGTTTTGCCTTGTTCGGCGGCTTCTTTCAAAACCACTTGCGGGCAAATCACCAAATCGCCATACAGGCCGTCTGAAAACTGGTCGGGCAGGATTTCGCCTTCGTTGAGCGCGAAACTCAATACATTGGTGGCGTAATCTTTGCCTCGGTAGTCGCGGTTGTAAGCGCGGGCTTCTTCTTCGTCCAGAAGAATCAGGCTGATGTCTGCGCGGCGGTATTCGTTTTTTAAGGCAGACCACGCCCAGCGGTAGAAGTCATTCTCTGAAGGAAGGTTGGCGGCGGAAGAAGCGTTTTCAAAGTTCAGATGAAAACGTTGCCGCTGTAAGGATAAAAAAGGATATTGTTTGGCGCGTTTCATGTTGTCCCGAAAATTTGGTTTTTAGGCGTAAATATAACATATTCACCCCCATGCCGTCTGAAAAACCGCCCAAAATATGATAGACTTCATGCCGTTTTCCATCTTTCAGGCAACCATTATGAACCCGAAAAAACTCGTTATCGCCAGTCGCGAAAGCCTGCTTGCCATGTGGCAGGCAAAACATATCCAAGGCCGTCTGAAAGCCCTGTATCCCGATTGCGAAGTCGAGATTTTGGGCATGACCACGCGCGGCGACCAGATTTTGGACAGAACTTTGTCAAAAGTCGGCGGTAAAGGCTTGTTTGTCAAAGAGTTGGAACAGGCTTTGTATGACGGTCGGGCCGACTTGGCCGTGCATTCTATTAAAGATGTACCGATGGATTTGCCTGAAGGTTTCGCGCTTGCGGCCATCGGCGAACGCGCCAATCCGTTTGACGCATTTGTGTCCAACCAATACGCGCGTTTGGAAGAAATGCCCAAAGGCGCCGTCGTAGGCACATCCAGCCTGCGCCGCGAAGCCCAGTTGCGCGCGCGCTATCCGCATTTGGTTATCAAACCTTTGCGCGGCAATGTGCAAACCCGTTTGTCCAAACTCGATAATGGCGAATACGACGCGATTATTTTGGCTGCCGCCGGTTTGCAGCGTCTGGAATTGGACGAACGCATCCGCATGATTTTGTCGGAATCCGACAGCCTGCCTGCTGCCGGACAAGGCGCATTGGGTATTGAAATTGCAGCGCATCGCGAAGATTTGTACGAAGTCTTAAAGCCATTGAACCACGATACCACACACGCCTGCGTTACGGCCGAACGCGCTTTGGCGCGCGCTTTGGGCGGAAGCTGCCAAGTGCCGCTGGCCGCATATTGTACTGAAGAAAACGGCTTGCTGACCTTGCGCGGCTTGGTCGGTCATCCTGACGGTTCGGTTATTTTGCAGGCAGACGCGCAAGCCCCAGCCGAATACGCCGATGCTTTGGGTCGCGCGGTCGCCAAAAAACTGGCGGATGATGGTGCGGAAGAATTGATTGCCGCCGTATTGCAAGAACAGGCTTAAAACAGCATAGATCATTTTAAAAGGCCGTCTGAAAGTTTCAGACGGCCTTTATTTTGTTGATGCTTAAGGATTCATAATCCGCGCAACCAAAGCTTTTTCTTTGCCCTGCATGTTAGGGATTTTTACCTGAATGCCGTTGCCTGGGGCAACATCGACAGGCTGGCCTTTTCGGGTCATTTGTTCCAATTTGATGGTTTGATTGCCGCTTGGGTGGATGATTTCGAGTGAATCGCCGATGGCAAAGCGGTTTTTAACTTCGATGGTCGCCCAGCCATTTTCATCGATTTCGGTAACGTGGCCGACATATTGGCTTTGTTTGGCGATGGAGTGGCCGGTCAGGTAGTTTTGGTAATCCTGAGTTTGGTGGCGCTCGAGGAAGCCGCTGGTGTAGCCGCGGTTGGCAAGGCCTTCGAGTTCGCTCAACAAGCCGTAGTCAAACGGACGGCCTGCAACGGCATCATCAATTGCTTTGCGGTAGGACTGGGCCACGCGTGCAACATAATAGAGCGACTTGGTACGGCCTTCGACTTTGAGGCTGTCCACGCCGATTTTGGCCAGTTTTTCAACTACTTCGATGCCGCGAAGGTCTTTGGAGTTCATGATATAGGTGCCGTGTTCGTCTTCCATAATCGGCATCATTTCGCCCGGGCGGTTGGACTCTTCAATCAGGAAAACTTTGTCGGCGTAGGGATGGCGTTTTTGACCGTTGATGCCTTCAAAGTTTTGGTTGGCTTCTTCTTGGGCTTTTTCAAAGTTGAAACCTTGCAGAAGCTGGGCATCGCCTGCATCGCTTTCGACGGCGTTGTGGACTTTGTAATCCCAACGGCAGGAGTTGGTGCAGGTGCCTTGGTTGGGGTCGCGGTGGTTGAAGTAGCCGGAGAGTAGGCAGCGGCCGGAGTAGGCGATACACAATGCGCCGTGGATAAAGACTTCGAGTTCGATGTCGGGGCATTCTTGGCGGATTTCAGCGATTTCTTCCATGCTCAATTCGCGCGACAGAATAATGCGTTCGACGCCGATGTTTTGCCAGAATTTCACGCCCCAGTAGTTGGTGGTGTTTGCCTGAACGGATAGGTGGATCGGCATTTCCGGCCATTTTTCGCGCACGGTCATGATTAAACCTGGATCCGCCATAATCAGCGCGTCGGGTTTCATGGCAATCAAGGGTTCCATATCGGAAACGAAGGTTTTGAGTTTGGAGTTGTGCGGCAGCGTATTGACGGTCAGGAAGAATTTTTTGTTGCGCTCGTGCGCTTCTTTAATGCCTTGCTCAAGGACGTCGAGTTTGGCAAATTCGTTGTTGCGGGCGCGCAGGGAGTAACGCGGGCTGCCGGCGTAAACGGCGTCTGCGCCGTAGTCGTAGGCGGCGCGCATACGTTCGAGGCCGCCTGCAGGCAATAAGAGTTCGGGTGCTTTCATGTTTTATGCTTTTTAAAATGTTTTCAGACGGCCCTCAAGGGAAGAGGGAAGGCCGTCTGAAAGATGTTTGAAGAATGGGCGGATTATCCGCTGTTTTTGTGTTTCGGTCAATTTTGTGTCGGGTTTGCGCTTTGTTTTTTATACGGAAAATGTCTTATATGATGAAAGGTGAAAAGGGGCTGCAATACGTTGGAAATGTAAAAAAGCAGGGTTGGGTGGATTAATTTAACAAAAAACCGTTCAAGCAATGTATTTTCTTGTAAAATATCAAGCTTCATTTTTAAAAAATATTCGGATTAGTTACCGATTTTGACCGACGGAAGGGTTATGGATTTTCGTTTTGACATTATTTATGAATACCGCTGGATGTTTTTTTACGGCGTATTAGCGACGCTGGGAATTACAGTGGTTGCAACGATTGGCGGTTCGATTTTAGGTTTGCTGTTGGCATTGGCTCGTTTGGTTAATCCGGAAAAAGCCGGTGCGCCGATACGTGCATTGGCTTGGGTTTTGCGTAAGATTTCTTTTGTGTATGTTGCATTGTTCCGCGGTACGCCATTGCTTGCTCAAGTTATTATTTGGGCTTTTGTTATTTTCCCATTTTTTGTACATCCTACCGATGGTGCATTAATCAGCGGAGAATCTGCAATTAATTTTCGTCGCTCTTATGGCCCATTGATCGCAGGTGTAATGGCTTTGATTGCCAACTCAGGTGCATATGTTTGTGAGATTTTCCGTGCCGGTATCCAGTCGATTGATAAAGGCCAAATGGAAGCCGCACGTTCTTTGGGTCTGACCTATACCCAGGCGATGCGTTATGTGATTTTACCTCAGGCTCTTCGCCGTATGTTGCCGCCACTTGCAGGTGAATTTATCACACTTTTGAAAGATAGTTCTTTGCTGTCTGTTATTGCAGTTCCTGAACTTATGTCTGTTCAAAAAGCAATCACAGGTCAGTATTCGATATTCCAAGAGCCACTTTATACGGTTGCATTGATTTATCTTGTATTGACGAGTGTATTAGGATGGGTATTCTTACGTTTGGAACGTCGCTATAACGTAAAACTTCATTAATTAGGAAGACAAAAAAGGAAGACTTTTTCAAGTCTTCCTTTTTTTATTTGCCGTCAATGTTTCAGACGGCCTTGAATCAGAATGCTTCGCCGACTTTGACACCGCCTGCGATGTCTTTTGGAGTTGCCAGTTTGGCAGTTGCTTGTTGGGCGGCTTGGAATGCTTCGGTTGCCATGATGTCGGCAGCTTCTTGTACGGTCAATGTGTTGGCCATGTATTGCCAACGTGCTGCCAAGTCAGCGTTTGCCGGTGCGTGGAAACCGTCTCGTAATTCATCTACCAAGTCAGGGCGGTTGCACACCAGTACAATATCGCAGCCTGCTTCAAAAGAAAGGCGGGCGCGTTCTTTAATACCGCCGACACCACATGCACCTTCCATGGTCAGGTCGTCTGAAAAGATAACGCCGTTAAATCCGATTTCTTGGCGCAGGATTTGTTTCAGCCATTTTTCGGAGAAGCCGGCAGGTTGACTGTCGATTTGCGGGTATACGACGTGGGCAGGCATGACTGCGGCCATGCCTGCTTGGCTCAATGCTCGGAATGGGATAAGGTCGGCGGCTTCGAGCCCTTCGCGGCTGCGTTCGTCGCAAGGCAGGACGTGATGGCTGTCGCCTTCGACAAAGCCGTGGCCGGGGAAGTGTTTGCCGCAAGATTTCATGCCGCCTTTGTTCAGGCCTTTTTGCAGGGCAAGGGCAAGCTGGGTCACGATGTTGGCGTCGCGGTGGAAACTGCGGTTGCCGATGACGGCGCATTGCCCCCAGTCTAAATCCAATACAGGCGTAAAGGATAGGTCGATACCGCAGGCGGAGAGTTCGGTTGCCAAAACCCAGCCGACTTGTTCTGCTTGGGCGCAGGCGGCTTCTTTGCCTTCGTTGTCCCAAATTTCGCCCAATACGTTCATGGCCGGCAGGCGGGTGAAGCCGTCAATAAAACGTTGAACCCGTCCGCCTTCGTGGTCAACGGCGATGATGAGTTCAGGTGTACGGACGGCTTTGATTTCTTGAACCAAAGCTTTGAGTTGGGAGACGTTTTCAAAGTTGCGGCGGAACAAAATAACGCCACCGACGGCAGGGTCGAGCAGGCGTTGTTTTTCTTCTTCGGTCAGATGATAGGCAGCGACGTCGGCCATGACTGGGCCGCGTGGAAGATGGGGCGTATTCATTGTTTTGTCCTGAATAATGTATATATGGGTAATTGCAATATTCAGACGGCCTGAGCGTGTCGGAATATCTCAGGCCGTCTGAATATTGGTTTTGAATTAGGCAGTTGCTTTTTTCTTGTCTTTTAAGATGAAAATCAACACAACCATTACGATGCCGGTTACCACAAAACCTAAAGGCGCAGAGCCGGTCATGCCTAAAATCAGGTAGCCGATAGCGGCAGAGGCGGCAACGGTTAGTGCGTAAGGGAATTGCGAGGTAACGTGGTCGATGTGGTTACAGTGTGCGCCGGTAGAAGAGAGGATGGTGGTGTCGGAAATCGGCGAGCAGTGGTCGCCAAATACGGCACCGGCCATGACGGCGGACATGCAAGGGATAATCAGCGAAGGTTCGACTTTGACGGCCATGGCGGCGGCAATCGGCAACATGATGCCGAATGTGCCCCAACTTGTGCCGGTAGCGAAGGCCATCACGCCTGCGAGCAGAAACAAAATCACGGGTAGGAAGCCTGCGTGGATATTGCCTGCCACCAAAGTGGAGAGGTATTCGCCGGTGTGCATCTCGCTGACAACGGTGCTGATGATCCATGCCAAAATCAAGATGGTAATGGCACCGCGCATAGAGATGATGCCCTGCCAAATGGCTTTAGGGTAATCGTTGGTTTTGATGGTGCCGATGGTGCAGAGGATGACGGCCAATACACCGCAAGTACCGCCGAATACGAGGGAAGTGTTCACGTCGGTATTTTCAAACGCGCTGAGCAAAGAGAAGGTTTCAGAAGCTTGTGCGCCAGTGTAAATCATAGCGGAAACAGTGGCGATGATCAGTACTAAAACCGGCACAATCAGCGCGAATACGCGGCCGTTAGGATGGCCTGTTTCAATGGTTTCATCATGAGTTTCGTTCAAAGCGGCGCGTTCCAAACGAGCCATAGAGCCGATGTCGAAGGAGAACCAAGCAACGACAAACACCATAATTAATGCGAAGACGGCGTAGTAATTCATCAGGCTCATGGCCACGAATGCGCCCATTGGTGTGTAGTCTGTGATGTTGTAAGTCACCAAAAGGCCTGCCAAAGTAGCAATAATCGACGCCCCCCAGCTGGATACAGGCATCAAAACGCACATCGGCGCGGCAGTGGAGTCAAGGATATAAGCCAGTTTGGCGCGGGAAACTTTGAATTTGTCGGTTACAGGGCGGGCAATCGCACCGACGGCAAGGCTGTGGAAATAGTCGTCAATAAAGGTAACGAATACCAGACAGGCGGTCAGCAGCTTCGCCCCGCGACGGCCTTTGATGTGCTGTTTTGCCCAATCGGCAAATGCTTGGTTGCTGCCGGAATGCGTCAGCAGGGAAGTGAAAATCCCCAAAAGCACCAAGAAGAGTAGGATTTTGGGTTTGCCCAAGGACCAATCGCCGTCCGCCCAAGTCAGGCTGACTGCCATGTCTTTTAAGTGAACCAAGGCATCAAGTGGATTACTGCCTACCAGCAAGAATGAGCCTACGATAATGCCGACACCTAAGGACAGCAATACACGGCGCGTTGCAATGGCCAAGGCGAGCGCGATGGCTGCCGGGACGATAGATAAAATAGAATTCGAATAATTAATAAGTTGCATAATTATATTGTGTATAAGCGGTGAAATATTTTCAGAAGGCCTAAATTGGAAGACGGATAACAAAATACCCACTGCCTCTGACATATGGGTATTTTATCATCTAACACATCATCATGCCGTCTGAAAAATCGGACTACTGCAGATTTAGCGCGAGGAACAAAGTATTGCCGTCGCGTTGTACCAAAAGCGGTACGTTTTTGCCTGAGCTTTCCAATGCGCTACGGAAAGTGGATTCGTCATTGACGCTGATTTGGCTGACGGCAATGATTTCGTCGCCGCGTTTGAGGCCGGCACGTTCGGCCGCGCCGCTAACGCGCAGAACGATTAAGCGTTGTTTACCGTCTGCGTTTTCAACCTGCAGGGTAACGCCTGTATTTTCAACGGTGAATCCGTCATGGCCGCTTTCGTGTTGCGGGTGTTCGGCTTCTTTTGCAGAAGTTTCCGTTTGTTCGGCTGCGCTGCCAAGTTTGACTTTGACATCGGTTTGTTTGCCGCTGCGCCAAATGCTCAAAGTTACTTCTTTGCCCGGCATAATCGAGCCGACCATAACTGGCAAATCGCTGGAAGCGCGGACTTCTTCGCCGTTAACTTTGCGTACGATGTCGCCAACCTGCAAGCCTGCTTGTTGTGCCGCGCTGTTTGGCATGATTTTTGCAATCAGTGCGCCACTTGCTTTGTCCAAACCGAAAGATTTGGCCAAATCATAAGAAACTTCTTGAATAACCACGCCTAATTGGCCGCGTTGGACTTTGCCGTTGGCTTTTAATTGATCGGCCACATTCATGGCAACATCAATCGGAATAGCAAACGAAATACCCATGAAACCGCCGCTGCGGCTGTAAATTTGCGAGTTGATGCCGACTACTTGGCCGCGGAGGTTGAATAACGGGCCGCCTGAGTTGCCGGGGTTGATGGCAACGTCGGTTTGGATGAACGGCGTGTAGTTTTCATTTGGCAGGCTGCGGCCTTTGGCGGAGACGATGCCGGAGGTTACACTGTTGTCAAAGCCGAAAGGCGCGCCGATGGCGGCTACCCATTCGCCCGGTTTCAAATCTTTCGGATTGCCGATTTTGACAACCGGCAAGTCTTCTTGTGGCTCGATTTTTAAGAGGGCAACGTCGGATTGGGCGTCTGAGCCGACCAGTTTGGCCGTGTATTCGCGTTTGTCGTTGAGCAGGACTTTGATATTGCCCATGCCGGCAACCACGTGGGTATTGGTCAGGATATAGCCGTCTTTGCTGATGATGAAGCCGGAACCGAAATTCAAAGCGTCGCTTTCGGTATCTTCTTGCGGCATGTCGGGCATATTGGGAACAAGGCGCTTGAAGAACTCGTAAAACGGATCGTTGTCGGGGAATTGGCTCAGATCCATGCTATGGTCGTCATCCGGTGTCGCAGAGCGTTTTGCCGGTGTCGCTTGAATATTGACGACGGCCTGTCCTTCGTTTTGTACCAGTTGGGCGAAGTCGGGCAGCAACATACCGACTTTTCCGTCATCGGTATTGGTTTCTATGCGTTGAACGAGTTCTTTGTTTTCGTCTTTGCCGAAAAAGGTGCTGACTTTGTCGCAACCTGAAAGAAGGGAAGCTGAGAGAACAGCAAGGGCCAGATATGTGTTTGTTTTAATATTCACGAAAGTTCCTTTTGCCGGCGCCTATCGTATTGTCGGCATGCGTTTGAATCGGCAGGCAGTTTTATTGTTTGAATGCTGTTTAAATGTATAAGGTAGGATTTTTACACTTTAATGGTTTTTTTTCAAGCATTTCATTTTAAATGAAAAAATGATAATTGGGATTTTATTGTTTTAAGGCCGTCTGAAAGCTTTGGAATATGACCTGTCCGTCGGTTCGCTTCTTTCAGACGGCCTTTAAATTGTCGTCAGTCGTGTTGATCCAAATGGTAGATCTGCGCTACGGCATCGATTAATTCGCTGTTGTCCGAGCCCGCTTTATTGAGCGTGCGTGTCGGAGAGTGGAGCAGTTTGTTGGTCAACTGGATGGAGAGGCGTTCGAGGACATCCTCGGCGGATACGCCTTTTGCCAGTTGCTTCATGGCATTTTCCAATACTTGGCGGCGTGCACGTTCACCTTCGTCGCGCAAGGCGCGGATAAGCGGAACGCTTTGGCGGTTTTTCTGTAGGCGGATAAATTCGCTGACTTTTTCTTCCACCATGCTTTCAGCCGCCGCCGCTGCTTTTTTGCGCGCATCTTTACCGCTTTGGACAATGTCCATCATGTCGTCTACGGTATAGAGATATGCGTCTTCCAATTCGCCGACTTCGGCTTCGATATCGCGCGGAACAGCCAAATCCAGCAGGAAAACAGGCATGTTGTGGCGTTTTTTCAATGCGCGTTCGACCATGCCTTTGCCGACGAGTGGGAGTTGGCTGGCAGTGGAAGAAACAACCACGTCGTAATCGTGAAGAATATCGGGCAATTCGTTCAGCAGGCAAGCTTCGGCGTTGACACCGAGTTTGTCGCACAATTCCTGCGCGCGCTGGTGTGTACGGTTGGCAACGGTAATGAGCTTGGGATTTTTGGCGGCAAAATAAGTGGCCACCAGTTCAATCATTTCGCCTGCGCCGATAAAGAGGACGTTCAGATCGGAAATGGAAGGGAAGATTTGCTCTGCCATTTTGACCGATGCAGAAGCCATGGAGACGGAGTTTTCACCGACAGCAGTGTCGGTACGCACTTCTTTGGCAACGGCAAAGGTTTTTTGAAACAGGGCGTTTAAGTGGGTATTGATGCTTTCTTGTTCTTGCGCAACGCGGACGGCATCTTTGATTTGACCGAGAATTTGCGGTTCGCCCAGGACCATGGAATCCAAGCCGCAGGCGACGCGGAAGGCGTGGCGGACGGTTTCATTATTATCTAAGGTATAGAGGTAGGGGCGGATTTCTTCGACAGGCAGATTGTGATATTTTGCCAACCAGTTGATGATTTTTTCGGATTCGCCGACGCAGTAAAGCTCGGTGCGGTTGCAGGTAGAAAGAATGACTGCTTCTTCCGCCGCCTCGCTGCGCGCGAGGTTGGACACGGCATCCGGCAAATTTGCAGCAGCAAATGCCAGTTTTTCGCGTATGCTCAAGGGCGCGGTTTGGTGGTTGAGTCCGACGACGGTAAGTTGCATGGTTATGGTATGACCGGGTAGTGTGTGTGGTGGCTATTATAGCTTAAGTGGGCTTTAAAATGAATGTGTTGGGGGATAAGATACGATGAGGTTTGCCATCGAAAAGGCCGTCTGAAAAGATTCAGACGGCCTTTTTATCAAGAAAGGCTTAAACGGCTTCTGCTTCTTCTGCCAAGAAACCGCGCAGTTTTTGCATGGCTTTGGCTTCGATTTGGCGGATGCGTTCGGCAGATACGCCGTATTCGGCAGCCAATTCGTGCAGGGTCAAACCGCCGTCGTCTTGTAACCAGCGGCTTTCAACGATACGGCGGCTGCGGTCGTCCAGTTGCGCCAAGGCGTTTTGCAGACCTTCGGTTTGTAGGGCGTAGTGGGCTTGTTTGGACAACTGACGGCTAGGCTCTGCATCGTGGTCGGCCAACCAGTCGATAGGGGCAAAGTTGTCCTCGTCATCGTTGTTTTCTGCCATGATGCCGATGTCGTGGCCGGTCATGCGTTGTTCCATTTCCAAGACTTCGGACAATTTGACGCCCAAATCGTCGGCGATTTCTTGCGCTTCTTTTGGAGACAAGGCATTCAGGTTTTTACGCATGCTGCGCAGATTGAAGAACAGTTTGCGCTGCGGTTTGGTTGTGGCAACGCGGACCAAACGCCAGTTGCGCAAAATGAATTCGTGGATTTCGGCTTTAATCCAATGCACGGCAAACGAAAACAGGCGCGCGCCGCGACTTGGTTCGTAGCGTTTGACGGCTTTCATCAGGCCGATATTGCCTTCTTGAATCAGGTCGGCTTGGTTGAGGCCGTAGCCGTCGTAACCGCGTGCAATGGATACGACGACGCGAAGATGGGACAGAATAAGCTGTTTGGCGGCATTGAGATCGCCTTTTTGTTGACGTTCCGCTAGTTGTGTTTCTTCTTCGGCGGTCAGCATTGGAATGCTGTTGACAGTATGAATGTATTGCTCGAGGCTACCGTTGCCGCTGTGGATAACGGGTAATGCAAAAGCTTTATTCATAAAAGGATGCTCTCCTTGATTAGGCCGTCTGAAAACGGCTTTTTGTTTATTGTGTGACAAGCAGTATAACACTGCCTGTGGTTTGTTTTGTTATGGGTTGGATTTTTTCTGTAAATTAACGATAGATTCAATAGTTTTTACTGCTTGAATCTCAAGGGTTGATTGTCTTAGAAAATTTGAGTGATTTGCTAGGTTTTGGCTAAGTATATTACAAACATTTCTGTATGTAAATAGTTTTAGTAATAAAAAAGACCTTGTATAACAAGGTCTTAAATTTTTTATTCTGGTTTCTTCCGGCCAATCAGGATAAGGAATACGCCGATAACGGCCAAAATGCTGATAAGCCATGTTGAGCCGCCTGCTTTCATATAAGGCGTTTCGCCGATATAGCCTTTGACGTGGCCTTCGAGGACGGTTTCTGTATCCGGTTGGGCTTCGGCAACAATCGTGCCTTTAGGGGAAATAATGGCGGTCGCACCGGTATTGGTGGCGCGAACCATGTAGCGGCCCAGTTCCATTGCTCGCGCTTGGGACTGTTGAAGCTGCTGATACATGGCATTGGATTTGCCGTACCACGCCATATTGCTGATGTTGGCGAGTAGGGTAGAGCGTTTCGCCGTTGCGATGAGTTCGTCGCCGAAACCGTCTTCATAGCAGATATTGAAGGCGACTTTTTGATCTTTCATCACCAAAGGCGCTTGGTTGTCGCCGCCTTTTTGAAAGTCGGACAAAGGCATATCCATCACTTTATAGAGGCGCTCGGTAATGGCGGGCAATGGCTTGTATTCGCCAAATGGAACGAGATGGTTCTTGGCGTAGTAGGGGATGACATCGGAAGTGCTGTTGTGATATTCGCTCAAATTGATGACTGCATTTTCGTAGCCGTTGCCGTCGGGCGTATATTGGCTTATACCGATGGCCAACGCGCTGCCGTTGCTTTGCGCCTGTTCGGCGAATTGTTCCAAGATACCTTCGGGCAGGTCTTGGCGCATCAGCGGCAGGGCGGTTTCAGGCAGGATGACGATGTCGGCACTGGTTTTGCTGATTTGTTCGTAGTATTTCTGAATGGTCGGGATGATTTGCTCTTCCTTCCATTTCAGATTTTGCTCGATATTGCCTTGAATCAGAGCAACCGTGCTGGTGCTGCCGTCAGGGCGGGTGTATTCGGTTTGTTGGGAAATGTAGCCGACGGAGCAGAGCGCAACGATAAGGAATAAGGGCAGCAGGCGGTGTTTCAGACGGCCGTGGTTGTCAATCAGCAACACCAGCCATGCGCTGAGGAAAGCGGTTGCCAGCGTAACCATGTGAATGCCGCCCAAAGGCGCGAAGCCTGCCAACGGGCTATCTTTGATGATTTGGGAATAGCCGATTGCGCCCCAGCCGAATCCGGTCAGGAAACGTTCGCGGGCAAATTCTGCCAGCGTCCACAAAATCGGCAGCAGGAGGCCGGTTTTGGCCCAGCGCGCCAGGTTGCATTTTCTCCACACCCAAAAACAGATGGCCGGATAAAGCGCAAGAAATGCCGGCAGCAGGAAGGTGAGGGGGATGGCGTATGAATCCGGCAGACC
The DNA here is from genome assembly GCF_051962755.1 of Neisseria sp. P0008.S004. Lineage (NCBI taxonomy): Bacteria > Pseudomonadati > Pseudomonadota > Betaproteobacteria > Neisseriales > Neisseriaceae > Neisseria > Neisseria sp. P0008.S004. The sequence goes on along the minus strand of NZ_JBQCUZ010000010.1, from coordinate 13,044 downwards.
CGAAACATCATGCAGGGCAGTGTGTATCCAATAAAACTGCGCCGTATAACCGATTAATCCGAACAGATAGGCAGTCATGACGGCAAAGCGCGGACGCAATTCAATCAGGCGTATTAGTGCGCCAAACAACAGCGGCATCAGCCAGAAATGATAATAGGGGGCGAAAGTGAACGGCGTCGCGGCAGCAATCAAGATGACCAGCGGCCAGTAAAGCAGCGGATGTTGCCAATATTGTTCGAGTTTACGGAAAATATTCATGCTTTAAATGGTATTGAGGCCGTCTGAAAAGTTTTCAGACGGCAGGGAAACAAAATCAGTCTTTTTGAAACAATTGCATTGCAGGTAGGACGATTGCGCAAGCCAATGCACCGGCGGCTACTCCGACCACCAGATTGGCGATATGTTCCATTATGCCGCTGTCCCAATGCTGTGCGTGGAGGAAATCGTGCAAAAAGCCAAGGTTGTGGGTGATCAGTCCGCCGCCAACCAAGAACATCGCCAGCGTGCCGACAATGCTCAAGCCGCGCATAAACCAAGGCATAAATGAAATCAAACCGCGTCCGATGCCTTGTACGGCGGCGCTTTTTTGGCGCATCAACATCATGCCGAGGTCGTCAAGTTTGACGATAATGCCGACCAAACCATAGACCAATGCCGTCATGCCGACACCGATGGCGGCCATAACCAAAGAACGCGTCATCAGGTCATATTTTTCAACGACGCCCAGCGCGATAATAATAATTTCGGCGGAGAGGATGAAATCTGTGCGGACCGCGCCTTTCACTTTTGTTTTTTCGTCTGTGACTTCAGGCTCGGCATCGTGTCCGTCTTCGTGTTCATTGCGGTGCAAGAATTTGTGCAACAGTTTTTCCACGCCTTCAAAACACAAATAAACACCGCCGATCATCAACAAGGGCGTAATCAGCGCAGGCACGAAAGCGGAAAGCAACAGCGCAAGCGGCACCAGAATCAGCTTGTTGACCAGAGAGCCTTTTGCCACCGCCCAAATAATCGGCAATTCGCGCTCGGCGGATACGCCGGTTACCTGATTGGCGTTGAGCGCCAAATCGTCACCGACCACGCCGGCGGTTTTTTTGGCGGCGACTTTGGTCATCATCGCTACGTCGTCCAAAACGGCGGTAATGTCGTCCAAAAGCGTAAAGAGAGAGGCGAAGGCCATAATGTTGTCCGGATAAAATCAAATAAACGCGCGATTATATATGAAAATTCAGTTGCTTGAATGTTTTTCAGACGGCCGTTGACGGAAATTAACCAAAGGCCGTCTGAAAATGCTATTTCGGCGTATAACGTCCCGCCATGGCTTTATACACCATATTTTCGTATTTTAAGGCTTCATAGCGTTGGTTCAGCAGGTTTTGAGCCGAGCTGTATTCTGAATTCAAAGCCTCCAGCCAGTCTTTCAGTTCGTTTTTACCATGCTGGTAGCGTACTTGATAGTAATGGCTGTTTTTCTTGTCCAACTGATAACGCTGTTCTTGATTGGCAAGGCCGGCCTGCGCGTTTTTGTAGGCAAGGTAGTTGGTGTTGACCTCGTTAAGCGCGGTGGTCAGGGCTTTTTCAAAATTCAGCTTGGCACTGTCCATCTCCGCTTGTACGGTTTTGTCTTTCCATTTCATGGTCTGCCAATTAAGGAAAGGCAGATTGATGGTGGCCGAGCCGCCCAACATGGGGATATTGAACGTGCTTTTCGCTTTATCGGAAGACGTACTCAAACTTGCACCCAAAGTAATCGACGGATACCAACTGCGTTTTTGCGCGTTGACCGATTGTTGCGACGCTTGCAGGCGGTATTCGGCGGCGCGCAGGTCGGGGCGGTTGGCCAAAACGGTAATCGGTACGTCCAAGTTCACACCTTTGACCGGCAACAGGCGGAATTGTGCCGGATCGGCGGCCATGTTTTCAGACGGCCTTAAATTCAACAAATTACGCAAAACCTGTTTTTGCGTATCCAAATTGTTTTGCAAAGACAACAGGCTGTTTTCCGCACTCAGCAATGACTGTTTGGCTTGGGTTGGCTGGCTTGAGTCGGCACGGCCGTAGCGAAACTTGGCATTCGCAATGCGGTTGATTTCCTGATATTGCTTCAGCGATTTTTTCGCCAACTCAATGGCTTCGTTCAGGTAGGCAATATTGAAATACGCATCGGCAACATTATTAATCAAAGTCAGGCGTGTGTTGGCCATGTCTTCATGCGTGGCTTGATATTCCCATACCTGAGCATCGGCAGTGGCACTGAGTTTACGCCATAAATCCAATTCGTAGCTCAAGCCAAGCTGGCTGCTGAAGGTATTGCCGTGGCTGCCGGTTTTCAGGTTTTTAGAAGCGTTTGCGCCCAATGAGCCGCTGAATGAAGGTACCAAATCCGCACCCAAAATATTGGCTTGATACAAAGCTTTGTTGACGCTGATGGCCGCCTGTTTCAAATCGACATTGTTGGTCAGCGCCTGCTCCATCAGCGCGTTGAGCTGCTGGCTTTGGTAGATTTCCCACCAGTTGCCGTTGACATCGTAGCGTTCGGCAGTTTCCGCCGCGCTCATGACTTGGCCGGTCGCTTCCAGAGTCAGGTTCGGATTGGCTTTAGGTGCGGCGCACGCACTTAGGGCAAGGGCAACAGCCAATGATAAGGCTGCTTGGGAAAAAGGTTTCGTCTTCATAAAAATCTTTCGGGTAACAGCATTTCAGACGGCCCAAGATAATAGGCCGTCTGAAACATAATCAATCCTGAGCCAGTGCATCAATCGGGTTAAGCTTGGAAGCTTTGTTGGCAGGCATAAAGCCGAACGCGACGCCGATTGCGGTGGAGCAGACCACTGCGCCGATGACGGAAGTCATGGAAATGCTCATCGGGAAGTCGGTAACAAAATAGTTGAACACCAGGCTGATGCTTGCGGACAACAATACGCCTGACAGGCCACCGATGATACAGATTAAAACGGCCTCAATTAGGAACTGTTGCAAAATATTGTTGCGGCGTGCGCCGATTGCCATGCGGACGCCGATTTCTTTGGTGCGCTCGGTAACGGAGACCAGCATGATGTTCATCACGCCGATACCGCCGACCACCAAAGAGATGACCGCGATGGAAGAAATTAGCAGCGTCATGGTGCCGGTCGTGCTTTCAACCATTTCTTTGATGCTGTCGCTGTTGTTCATAAAGAAGTCTTCTGTACCGTGGCGTGCTTTCAGCAGCTCGGTCAGGCTTTTTTCGGCAACTTGCGTGTTGGCATCGTCTTTGATTTTGACAACGATGGAGTTGGTATAGCCCTCGCCGGTAATTTGGTGCATGACCGTTGTATAAGGCGACCAAAGCATCAGAGAGTCGGAATTGCCGAATGAGTTGTCATCCTTTTTCATAATGCCGATGACGGTTAGCGGGCGTTTTTTGAAAAGGATGGTTTTGCCTAAAGGATTGACGCCTTCGCCGAAGAGTTTGGTTTTGGTGTTTTGGTCGATGACGACGACTTGTGCATCGGTTTTTACATCATCATCATCAAACAGACGGCCTTCTTCCAATTTCAAACCGCGCACGTCGAAATATTGTTCGCCTACGCCGTAAAGCGAGGCGGTCAGGTCGGTGTTGCGGTAGGTCAAGGTGCCGCTGGAGTTGGTTTGAGGGGTGGCAGAGGCGACGTAGCTTTGTTGGCTGATGGCTTTTGCGTCATTAATCGTCAGTGTCTTGATCCGTCCGCTGCGGCGGTCGCCAAAACCACGACCGGGGAAGATACTGATGGTGTTTGTGCCCATCGAGTTGATGTCTTCCAAGATTTTTTGTTGCGAGCCATTACCCAAGGCCACTACCGATACCACCGAAGCAATACCGATGATAATCCCCAGCATGGTCAGCAGCGAACGCATTTTGTGCGCCATAATCGCCTGTACCGACATTTTGAATGCTTCCATAAATTGATCGTAATAAAACGACCAGGAAGCTTTTTCTTTAATCCTCTCCACTTTGCTGGGCGGGATATCGGGATTTTTAGACGTGTCGGAAATAATCTGACCGTCGCGGATTTCGATGACGCGGTTTGCGTTTGCCGCAATGCCCGGATCGTGGGTAACCATAATCACGGTATGCCCGTCTTCGTGCAGCTTGTGGATGATTTCCATCACGTTTTTACCGCTGGCGGTATCCAATGCGCCGGTCGGTTCGTCGGCAAAGATGATTTCGCCGCCGTTCATCAATGCGCGGGCAATCGAAACGCGTTGTTGCTGACCGCCGGAAAGTTCGCTGGGTTTGTTGCCTTCTTTATTTTGCAAGCCCAAATCGCCCAACAGTTTTTCCGCACGTTCCGCGCGCTCTTTGCTGTCCATACCCATATATACGGCAGGCAGGGCGACGTTGTCCCGTGCGGTCAGCGAGCTTAACAGGTTGTAACGCTGGAAAATAAAGCCGAAACGCTCACGGCGTAAAGCCGCCAGCTCATCCGGCTGCATTTGCGATGTTTCGATGCCGTCGATTTGATAAGAGCCGGAGGTGGCGGTATCCAGACAGCCCAAGATATTCATCAGCGTTGATTTGCCTGAACCGGACTGGCCGATAATCGCCACAAAGTCGCCTTTCTCAATAGAAAGGCTGACATCTTTCAATACATGCACACGGTTCTCACCGCTACCAAAAAAACGGTTGATATTCTTACATTCGATTAAACTCATAATCTTTCCGGGCGAAAAATAGAAATACAGGAACTAAGGCCGTCTGAAACACAGCCAAACCTTTCAGACGGCCTTAATCAATCAGCGAGGAGGGCCACCGCCCATCATCGCGCGTTCGCTGCTCTTATTCTTTTCATCTGCGCTCATTTCAGAAACGATCACTTTTTCGCCTTCTTTCAAGCCGCTTTTGATTTCGGTATTCATGCTGTCTTTCAAACCGACGGTCACTTCGCGTTCTACCGCTTTATTGTCTGCGCCCAAAATGCTGACATAGGATTTGCCGTTATGTTTTTTCACGGTCAGCGTCGGTACCAGTAAAACATTCTTCACGCCGTTGATTTCGATCGTGTTTTGAGTGGTCATACCGATAGAAAGTTTGCCTTCGGGATTCGGTACCAGTGCGCGGGCATAGTAGTAAATCGCATTGGAAGTCGTGTCCGTGCTGCTGGTGTAGTTGCCCAAAGACATGGTGGTCAGGCCGGGGTCGACACTGTCTAATTTTGCTTTAATCGGGGTGTCCGGCTCGGACAAAATGGTGAACGAAATATCCTGACCGGCTTTGACTTTCGTGATGTCGCCTTCGGCAATCTGCATTTTGTTTAACATGGTTTCCAGATTTGCCAGCTGGATAATGGTCGGCGTAGATTGCGCCGCATTGACGGATTGGCCTTCTTCAACAGGAATGGCAACCACAGTGCCGTCCATGGTGGCAGTGATCCGCGTGTGGCCCAGTTCGGATTCGGCTGTGTTGATGGAGATTTTGGATTGTTTGATGGCGGCCTTCAGCTCGGCAACATTGGCTTTGGCTGCGGCTAAAGAGTCTTGTGCAGATTCCAAGTCTTCCTTGGAAGTTGCCTGTTCTTTCCATAAGGCAAGTTCGCGTTTATATTTTTTCTCTGCACTGGAAAGCGCGATTTCGGCAGAAACCAATTTTGCCTGATAGGTTTCCAGTTTGGATTTTTCGGTATTTAAGGTATTGATCTGATTGGTTGAGTCGATTTCTGCAATCAGATCGCCTTTTTTCACTTGTTGGCCCAGTTTCACATACAGTTTTTTAATCTGACCTGAAGCTTCCGCACCCACGGATACCAAATTGGAAGGCGAGATTTCGCCGGTTGCCGACACGGTTTGACGGATATCGCCGCGTTTGACTACTTCTGTAATAAAAGAAGACTGAGGCTCAGGCTTCATCAAAGACCAGCCACCGAAAGCCGCTGCTACTACAACAGCCGTACCGGCCGCCCACTTGAAAACTTTAGACATATAAAAGGAACCAATTCAATAAAATAACGTCGCAGACAAGCAACAAATGTATTGATAGAAACAAAAAAACAACTGGATTTTACTGTAAAGACCAAGGCTGACCAAGAGATGGTCGGCTCAAATTGAAGTTTAACTTATTGAAATAAAAAATAAAGGGTAGTAAACATTTTTCAGAACTTGCACCTCATTTACATAAATTCCCAAACTCCCTCCGAATCTGAACATTTAAGCCGCAAGAAAACTACTATAATATTCACGTCTTATTCTAATTATTTACGACATAAATACAATGAAACACCAACAAGGCTTCACGCTTATCGAGCTGCTGATAGTCGTTGTGATTGCAGCCATTCTTGCTACCATCGCGTATCCGTCTTATCAAAACTACATCCGCCAAACGCGCCTTGCCGCCGTCCGCACGCAGATGCTTCATAACGCTCAACAGCTGGAACGCTACTACACTCAAAAAAGTACATTTGTAGGGTTTCCTGCTGAAAATTTACAGCAGAATCAATATTTCGATATTAGTTTTTCCGAGGGTACGGCTTCTATGCCTAATCCTTCCGATTCAGGTTATATTTTGAAGGCAGAGCCTAACAAAGAAACCAACGCAAATGAAACCTGTACCGTTTATTACAACGACAGCGGTATCATCTGGGCAAGCAGCGACAAGCAAAACTGTCCCGGTTATGAAATGCCAAAATCAGAATAAATCGAAATATAAAAGGCCGTCTGAAATTCAGACGGCCTTTTTGATGGTTCGGCTGTATAAGCACATTAGCTTAAACAGGGCAAAGATCAGTAATCTCGACCTGATACGAAGTCAATCTTAGCCTTTGCGGCGCGGTTCGTCAGGGCGGATGCGTGAAGCCAGTTGGTCGAGGATGCCGTTGACGAATTTATGGCCATCGGTGCCGCCGAAAGTTTTGGTGACTTCGATGGCTTCGTTGATGATGACAGGGTAGGGGGTCTCAGGCATGGTGCTCAGCTCATGGCAGGCAACCAGCAAAACGGCGCGTTCGATAGGACTGAGGTCTTTTTCGTCGCGGTCGAGCAGGGGGCTGATTTTTTCCATGTATTCTGCGGCATGGGTTTGTGCGCCGAAAAACAGTTTATTGAACAGCTCTTCATCCATATTGGATGTTTGGGACAGTTCGTGGATGTTTTTGGCGATTTCGGGAGCGGCAGTTTTGTTGATGCCTGCTTGATAAATAGCTTGTACGGCAAGCTCGCGTGCGCGGCGGCGTGGGCTTTTCATGGGTATTCCTTGTGAAGAGAGCGCCGAGGGTTGTCGGCTGAATATTGAATGATTCAGACGGCCTCAATGTCATGATTGAGAGGCCGTCTGAAAATATGCGGTATTCAATACGGAGAGAAACTTATTCTTCGTCGTCTTCGTATTGTTCTGACAAAAGATGGTTGACCAAGTTGGCACATTCTACGGCAACTTTGGCGGCATCGGAGGCTTTTTCTTCGATACGCGCAACGGCTTGTTCGTCGTTTTCAGTCGTCAGAATGGCGTTGGCGATAGGGATGTTGTAGTCAAGGGCAACGCGGCTGACACCTGCGCCGGACTCATTGGATACCAATTCAAAGTGGTAGGTTTCGCCACGAATGACAACGCCGATGGCAATCAGGGCATCGAATTGTTCGGATGAAGCGAGGTTCATCAGCGCGATAGGCACTTCAAGTGCGCCGGGAACGGTGGCAAGCGTGATGTTGTCTTCGGATACGCCCAATTCTTTTAGGGTGCGGCAGCAAACTTTGACCATTTCGCTGCCGATTTCGTTGGTGAAGCGGGCTTGAACAATGCCGATGCGCAGGTTGGTGCCATCGAGGCGTGGTTCGATAATGTTCATGATGATTCCTTCAATATTTGTGAAATAGGGATTCTGCTCGGTTTCAGACGGCCTTGTTATAAAGGAGGCCGTCTGAAACGAAATGGGGATGGGTTATTCTTGCGGCTGCCAATCGGCAACGGCTTGGAACTCGCCGTCTTCGTTTAATTCCCACGCGCTGCCTTCTGCCTGAGTCAGCAGGGGCGCGATGTCGGGATTGTCTGCGGTAATGGCGGAGAGGCTGACAATGCTGAAGTTGTCGGGATTGTCGGTGTATTCGTCGGTTTCGTCGCCGCTGAAAATACGCCAGCCGCTGTCGTTTTCAAATACGGGGGCTTCGCGGTAGAGGAAGCCGACGGGTTCGCCTTGTTCGGCGACGGTGTTGGTGACGATGCAGCGGTCGAGCGCTGCGGCCAATGCTTGGGCAAATTTGTTCATGGAGTTGGCAAAGAGATGATTTGGCATGATTTTACACGATTCGCCGCTTTTCCGCACGGATGTGTGCCGGGGCGGTTTGATGGTACAATGTCGGTCGAGCGCCGTCAGGTTTGAACATGACGGCTTTTGATTGTTTATCGGCTTGAGGGACGCAAGAAACAATGAGCCAAAATAAAAAAGTTGCCGGTGTAGCCTTTTTATTTTGTTTCACTGCGGATGAGGCGTATTTTCGGGCTGTTTTTTGAAAGTATGGAATGAAACCTGATTTGCTCAAACAGCAGGCGCATCGAGCGATTCAAAAGCGTCTGGGCTATGAGTTCCGCAATATGGAGCTGCTTCAGCAGGCTTTGACCCACCGCAGCTACAATGCCAAACACAATGAGCGTTTTGAATTTGTCGGCGATTCGATTTTGAACTATTCCGTGGCGCGGATGTTGTTTGACGCGTTTCCGAAATTGTCGGAAGGCGAGTTGTCGCGGATGCGTGCGGCTTTGGTGAATGAAGGCGTGTTGGCTGAAATTGCGTTGGAAATGAATGTCGGCGACGGTTTGTATTTGGGTGCCGGCGAGTTGAAGAGCGGCGGTTTCAGACGGCCTTCGATTTTGGCCGACGCGATGGAGGCGATGTTTGCGGCGGTCAGCTTTGACGCGGATTTTTCTGCGGCGGAAAAAGTGGTTCGCCATTTATTTGCGGAACGCGTAAAACGCGCGGATTTGAACATCGGCAAAAAAGACAGTAAAACCGCTTTGCAGGAAGCCTTGCAGGCACGCCGCTTTGCCCTGCCGAAATATCGAATCGAAGAGCAGGCGGAGCAGACGGCTGATGCGATGTTTGTGATTTCCTGTGATTTGGGCGAACTTGGCTTTATCTGCAATGCGCGCGGCAGCAGTCGGAAAGTGGCCGAGCAAAAAGCGGCATGTGAAGCCTTGGAATGGTTGGAACAGAAGTTCCCTTTAAAAAAATCTAAAAAATAATATTTCAGACGGCCTTTGAGAAAATGCAAAGGCCGTCTGAAACAATCAAGAAAGTCATATATAAATGGATATCGAAACCTTTTTGCAAAACGAGTCACAACACCCGACGGATTATCGTTGCGGCTTTGTGGCCATCGTGGGTCGCCCGAATGTCGGCAAGTCCACGCTGATGAACCATTTAATCGGTCAGAAAATCAGTATTACCAGTAAAAAAGCACAAACCACGCGCAACCGTGTAACAGGTATTTACACCGACGACACGGCGCAATTTGTGTTTGTCGATACGCCGGGTTTTCAAACCAATCACCGCAATGCTTTGAACGACCGTCTTAATCAAAACGTAACCGAAGCGTTGAGCGGCGTGGATGTGGTGGTTTTTGTGGTGGAAGCCATGCGCTTTACCGATGCCGACCGCGTGGTGTTGAAGCAGTTGCCTAAGCATACGCCTGTGGTATTGGTGGTCAATAAAATCGATAAAGACAAAGCCAAAGACAAATTTGCGCTTGAGGCGTTTATCAATGAAGTGCGCCAAGAGTTTGAATTTGCCGCCAGCGAGGCAGTCAGCGCGAAACATGGTCTGCGTATTGCCAATCTGCTGGAATTGCTCAAGCCGTATCTGCCGGAAAGTATCCCGATGTATCCGGAAGATATGGTGACGGACAAATCCAGCCGATTCCTGGCGATGGAGATTGTGCGCGAAAAATTGTTCCGCTATTTGGGCGAAGAGTTGCCATATGCGATGAATGTTGAAGTGGAGCAGTTTGAGGAAGAGGAAAGCGGACTGTTCCGCATTTATATCGCGGTGTTGGTCGATAAAGACAGCCAAAAGGCGATTTTGATTGGCAAGGGTGGGGAGAAATTGAAGAAAATTTCTACTGAAGCCCGCCTTGATATGGAAAAATTGTTTGATACCAAAGTCTTCTTGAAGATTTGGGTGAAAGTGAAATCCGGTTGGGCAGACGATATTCGTTTTCTGCGCGAATTGGGTTTGTAATGTAATGTGTTTGAACAAAGGCCGTCTGAAAAATTTTCAGACGGCCTTTTGTTTGATTAAGCCAATAATTCAGCCAGGCGTTTGACGATTTCATCTGCCGCTTGGCGTTTCGATGTTTCCGGAAATGAGGTTTCAGCAAGGTCATCAATAATGGTGATTTGATTGGTTGGCTTACCCATGGAAACGGAAACTTGGTTGGCTACCAGCATAGGTACGTTTTTGCGCAAACGTTTTGCCCGTGCAAATTCCAAAACCTGATGGCTTTCTGCAGCAAAGCCGACGCAGAATGGTGGAGAAGGCAAGGCGGCAACGGATGCGAGAATATCCGGATTTTCCGTCAGTTCGATAACCGGGGGCTGATTGCCGTTTTTCTTCAGTTTCTCGTTGCTGCTGTTTTTGACTTTATAGTCTGCAACAGCTGCAACGGAAATAAAGACATCTTGTTTCGGAATATGGCGATGAACCGCCTGATACATGGCTTCTGCGTTGACAGCCTGTTCAGAATGAGTTAAGCCTGCGGGCAAGGCCGTCTGAATTTGACCGTAAATCAGCGTGACCTCCGCTCCGGCAGCACGGCAGGCACGCGCTAAAGCTATGCCCATTTGTCCGCTGGAAATATTGGTAATGCCGCGAACAGGATCGATGGCTTCAAACGTTGCGCCGGCTGTAATCAGAACTTTTTTACCGCTCAGTAGCTTGGGTGTCCATAAATCCTCTAGCAAATCAGCCAGATCGACCGCTTCGACCATCCTGCCAGTGCCTGTTTCGCCGCAAGCCTGTTCGCCGCTGTTTGGGTAAAACACGGTAATGCCGTCTGAAACCAGCTGCTCAATATTGCGCAGATTGGCAGGGTTGTTCCACATTTCGACATTCATTGCAGGCGCAACAGCCAAAGGGCATTTCCTGGCTGCTACCAAGTTGGTCAGTAGATTATCAGCCAATCCGTTGGCAATTTTGGCAATCGTATTGGCAGTTGCAGGCGCAATAAGAAATGCGTCGGCTTCACGCGTCAGATTGATGTGCGCCATGCCATTATTGGAAGCACCTGAATAGGTATCCGATAAAACAGGATTGCCGGTTAAAGCTTGGAAAGTCAGCGGGGAGATAAATTCTGTCGCAGAATCCGTCATCACTACTGATACAGAATGTCCTTGCTTTTTCAGTAGTCTGACCAGTTCACAAGATTTATACGCCGCAATACCGCCAGTAATGCCGAGGAGAATGTGTTTGCTCATAAATAACGGGTTCATTAAATGAGATATATAGGAATCAAATCAAATTAGATTTGTTCGATGTTGATTCTGGCCAGTTTTGCTTTAATCGCATTACCATATCTCTTTGGTAAGAATGCTGAAACCGCTCCGTTTTTCACTTCAGTCACATAACTGCAGACTTTAAATTCAGGAACAACATTGAGCGAGTAGTCCGGATTGACCAAAGGCGAAGCACTGGAGTACAGCGTCCATCTTGCCAGACTGCCGTCTTCATAATTAGTCGTTGCGTTAAAGCTGGTGACCCCTTCGCTGAAAGCGATTTGATAATTAGAGTAGAACTCGCCGGGAATTTTGTGTGCATTACAGAAATCAAATAATCTGTCATGTGCAAACAGATTCTGACGGATATAGGCCCACAATTCTTTTTCTAGAAAATCTTGGTCTGCAAAATGTCTGGAAGGGTAGCCCTCGTCAACAAAGTTTTGAATTCTTTCCTGCATATCTGGGACTGCACCCGCTTTAGCCCCCCACATACCCGCAAGAATCAGGGCAGTATGCGAGCCTGAGTCGCGAATAGTGTGGAATAGGGTGCCACTTTTTATCCATTCGGATACGGCTGCAGCATCACGATAGCAAATAATAGAATCTGCATCACGGAAAATAACGTATTCAACCTCGGGATCATTGATGGCAAGAAAGCGCCACATTGTACCCGGCCAGTTATCCAACGGTGCGCCAACTTTAATCACTTCGGCACCGTTATTTCTAAATCGTTGAATAGCTTCAGCCGATACAGAATCGTCGACATAAAAACGACATGTCCAACCGGGGAAAAGCACAGGCGCAAGCTGGGTATTTAATACGGCAGGCTCAATATATTTGGAATTATTGCCAAATAAAGAAAAGGAGATAATCCGTTTGCCGTTTTTTGGAGCTGGTGTTGGAGTGATTTCATGTTCTAGGTCTGGGATGGCTTTATCTTTTAGAACCAAAGCCTGATGACCGTAAAACCCGGTTTTTTCCCAGTTATCTAGAGCGCCGTAAGCATGTGCAAGTAAATCCAAAGCAGGAATATAGGTGCTATCCAGCTCTAGCGTTTTCATTTCAGCCTCAATGGCTTTTTCCCATTTCAATTGCTTCAGATAGGCATAAGCAACTTTATGATGATATTCGACAGATTGGGGATTGAGAAGGCAAAGAATCTCGGCACGTTTTAGCGCTTCCTCGTAATTTTCCTCTTCAATAAAAGAGTGATATGCTTGTTCAAATTTTTGTTGAATCTTTTCGTTACTCATAATAGGGACTATTCTAAATTTATGATTGTTTTATTGGAGAAAGTAGAGATTGTAAGAGTAGATGGGACTAAAGCGCCAGTAATATAGAGATATAGAGTGTTTGAATGTGGCAATTAAGAGTAAAGCCGCAGGAGTATTTATCTTTGGGTATCTGTTTTATCTATCGAACGATAAAATCCAATAAATTTTAAATTATTTAAATACAGATAGTTGTGAAAATTTTTAATTTTTTTTGAAATTGGGTGTTGACTGGTTTTGTTTAGGGGCGTATAGTTCGGTTCTTCGCTGCTGACGCGGTGAAGAAAACGAAGCAGACAGTATAACACAGTTAGTTAGAATTTTCGATAATTTTAG
>NZ_JBQCUZ010000009.1:0-69252 GCF_051962755.1 Neisseria sp. P0008.S004 | reverse complement strand
CGATCTATCAACCATCTGAGGGTGGTATCAGATTGATGGGGTGAAGGTGCCCCATCAACCATTAAATCCGTATACCCCTTTAAAAAAAGGCCGTCTGAAAGTTTCAGACGGCCTTTTTATTTATCCAAACGCTTAGTTTCCGTTCAATCTTTATCTCAATAATTCGTCGGTAACGCGTTGCAGAAATTCGATGCGCTCGGGTTTGGCTTCGCCTGATTCGGCAGCGGCTTTGACGGCGCAGCCGGGTTCAGCGCGGTGGGTGCAGTTGTGGAAACGGCACTGGCCGATAAGGTGGCGCAGGTCGGGGAAGTATTGTAATAAATCGGCAGCTTGGAGATGGTGCAGGCCGAATTCTTGCAGGCCGGGGGAATCGATGAGTCGGGTTTCTGCGTCTAAATCGTACAGTTGGGCGTGGGTGGTGGTGTGTTTGCCGGAATCGAGCGCGGTGGAAATGTCGCCGGTTCGGGCGGCTTGGTTGCCGAGTAGGGAGTTGGTCAGGGTGGACTTGCCCATGCCGCTTTGTCCGAGCAGGATGTTGGTTTGCCCTTCTAAAATGGGACGCAGGATGTCGGCGTTTTCCAATGCGTTGGTTTCGACCACGGGGTAGCCGAGGGTTTCGTAGAATTTGAGTTTCTCGCGCCATTGGGCGGTTTTGGGGAGGTCGGCTTTATTGAGGACGATGACGGCGTTAATGCCGGCCGCTTCGGCTGCGAGGAGGGCGCGTTGTAACAGGGCTTCGCTGGGTGAGGGGCTGGCGGCGGTTACGATGAGCAGTTGGGTAACGTTGGCGGCAATCAGTTTGGTTTTCCATGCGTCTTGGCGGTAGAGCAGGCTTTCGCGCGGGAGGTAGTCTTCAATCACGACTTGTTCGCCGTTGATGGGGCTGATGCGGACTTGGTCGCCACAGGCGAAATCGACGCGTTTTTTGCGGGTGGTGGCGTCATATATTTGGCCGTCGGGGGTGCGGACAATATAGCGGCGGCCATAGCTGGTAATAATTTGGGCGGTATCGGTCATGATGGAGTTTATTGTTTGGAATGGTGTGATTGTACCGAAAGTCGGCTATGGCCGTCTGAAAACTTGTTTGCACCTTTTAACTTTCTTTGGCTTGGTTTTTGGGTGTTTCTACTCTATATTTGCAATGTATTGGTTTTCAGGAGATTTTTTTATGGATTTCAGTCAGTTGCTCAATCAGGTTTTGGGTGCGGCTCAAAAAGGCGGCAAAGCGGTGGCGGACAGCCCGCTCAATTCTTTCGGCGGTGGCGCGCTGACGGGTGCTTTGGCATCGATGCTGTTGAAAAAGAAAAACGCAAAGAAGCTGGTCAAGGCCGGCTCGGTTGCCGCTTTGGGTTTTCTGGCTTATAAAGGCTATCAAAACTGGAAACAAAACCGCCAGCAGGACGAATTGCCGCAAAGTGCGTTCCAACCTGCCGGCCTGATTGGTGAAAACCACAGCCGTGTGATTTTGCAAACGATGATTGCGGCGGCGGCTTCAGACGGCCTGATTGACGATGCGGAACGCGCGGCCATTGAGCGTGAAAGCGGCAGCGATGCGGAAACGGCGGCATGGTTGCAGGCGGAATATGCGCAACCGGCCTCCATCGAGCAAATTGCCGCTTCGGTCGGCAATGACGAGGCTTTGGCAGCCGAAACTTATCTGGCGGCCCGATTGGTCTGCGCGGACTTGTCGCGCAAGGAAATTGTGTTCCTGAGCCGTTTGTCCCAAGCTTTGAATTTGGACGACCAACTGGTCGAGAGTTTGGAAAAACAGCTCGAATTGGCTTGAGCTGGATTTAAAAGGCCGTCTGAAACTTGATTTCAGACGGCCTTTCGACTTAATTTCAGAGTAAAATAACCCCTTCGACATATTAAAGGCTGTCTGAACATGAATAAACTTTTTTCCACATTCAAAACGTTTTTAGCCGCTTCGTCCGTCTTGGTATTGGCTGCCTGTCCGAGCGGCAACGCGCCGCAATCCAAACCTTCTACGCAGGGTCAAAATACGGTTTCGCATACTGCACCCAAACCGAAAGCCACGGTTGCGCTGGCTTTGGGCGGCGGCGCGTCCAAAGGCTTTGCCCATATCGGGATTATTAAGGTTTTGAAAGAAAACAATATTCCGGTCAAAATCGTTACTGGTACATCTGCCGGCTCGATTGTCGGCAGTATGTACGCTTCGGGAATGTCGCCCGACCGCCTCGAATTGGAAGCGGAAATTTTGGGTAAAACCGATTTGGTGGATTTGACCTTGTCCACCAGCGGCTTCATCAAAGGCGAAAAACTGCAAAACTACATCAACCGCAAAGTCGGCAACCGCCCGATGCAGCAGTTCCCCATCAAATTTGCCGCCGTTGCGACCGATTTTGAAAGCGGCAAACCGGTGGTATTCAACGTAGGCAATGCCGGACAGGCCGTCCGCGCTTCTGCTTCGATTCCGAACGTGTTCCAACCTGTCGTTATCGGCAGTCGCAAATATGTGGACGGCGGCCTGTCGCAGCCCGTACCAGTCAGCGCGGCGAAAAAACTGGGGGCAAACTTCATCATTGCCGTCGATATTTCCGCCCGTCCGGCCAAAAATGTCAGCCAAGGTATGTTCTCCTATCTTGACCAAACCTTCAACGTGATGAGCCAAACCGCCTTACACCAAGAATTGGGCCAAGCCAATGTGGTCATCAAACCGCAGGTTTTGGAGCTGGGCTCGATTGGCGGTTTCGACCAAAAACAACGCGCCATCCAATTGGGCGAACAAGCCGCACGCGCCGCCCTGCCTGAAATCAAACGCAAACTGGCGGCATATCAGTATTAATCATCCGCCGTTTGAACAGGCCGTCTGAAAGTATGTTTTTCAGACGGCCTTTCTTGTGCAAATCTGCTAAAATCACGCGTTTCCTACAAATCATAAAATCCTAAAAAAATGAATATCTTTTACGAAGAGTCCGGCCAATTCAAAGTTGCCTCCATCGTCCAAAAAAACGACGCCACCTACCAAGTCGATACCCAACACGGCAAACGCACCAAAGTGAAGGCAAATAATGTCTTTGCCGAGTTTGACGGCGATATGGCGGCGTTTTTAGAGAACGCGCAGGCGCAGGCGGCGGACATCGATACCGATTTATTGTGGGAAGTATGCGGCGAAGAGGAATTTACCGCTGAGGCGATTGCCGAAGAATATTTCGGCCATGCACCGACCAAAACCGAGCTGGCGGCAACTTTGATTGCGCTGTACGCCGCGCCGATGTATTTCTATAAAAAAGCCAAAGGCGTGTTCAAAGCCGCGCCTGAAGAAACTTTGAAACAAGCGCTTGCCGCCATCGAACGCAAAAAACAGCAAGACGCGCAAATCGACGCTTGGGCGGAAGCCTTGAAACGCGGCGAGATGCCGTCTGAAATCGCGGCAGATTTGAAAACCATCCTGCACGCGCCCGACAAGCAGTCGCTGACTTACAAAGCCTTTACCAAAGCCGCCGACGCGCTGAAAATCTCTGCCTACGAACTGGCGAAAAAGACAGGCGGCATTACGTCCATTCCCCAATACCTGCAAGACGGGTTTGAAATCAAATACTTCCCCAAAGGAACAGGCTTCCCCGACCTTCCGCTTCCTGAAATGCCCGACTTGCCCAAAGCCGACGTTACCGCCTTTTCCATTGACGACGAATCGACTACCGAAGTGGACGATGCTTTGAGCCTGACCGACTTGGGCAATGGCATGAAACGCGTCGGCATCCACATTGCCGCGCCGTCGCTTGCCATTAAACAAGGCGACAAAATGGAAAAAAACATCATGGAACGCTTAAGCACGGTTTATTTCCCCGGCGGCAAAATCACCATGCTGCCCGAAAACTGGATTGCCGCGTTCAGCCTTGATGCGGGCGCGTACCGCCCTGCCGTCAGCATTTATTTTGATGTGGACGGCGAGTTCAACGTCGGCGCGCCAACCTGCAAAATCGAAGCCGTCAACATCGCCGAAAACCTGCGCATTCAAGCCATCGAACCGCATTTCAACGCCGAAACCGGCTTGGACGAAGCCGGCGAAATGATGTTTGCCCACCATCAAGACCTGATTTGGTTCTATCAATTCGCCATCGCCCTGCAAAAAGCGCGCGGCAAATACGAGCCCGACCGCGCGCCGCAATACGATTACAGCATCGAATTGGATGAGGAAGGCAACGTATCCGTCGTCCGCCGCGAACGCGGTTCGCCCATCGATACGCTGGTCAGCGAGATGATGATTCTTGCCAACAGCACTTGGGCGCAAATGCTGGACGAAAACGAGCTGCCCGGCCTTTTCCGCGTCCAACCGGCAGGCAAAGTGCGCATGAGCACCAAATCCGAGCCGCACATCGGCATGGGCGTGCAGCATTATGGCTGGTTTACCTCGCCGCTGCGCCGCGCCGCCGACTACATCAACCAAAAGCAGCTGATCAGCCTGATCGACGACTCTGCCGAGCCACTGTATCAAAACAGCGATGCCGAGCTTTTCGCCGCGCTGCGCGACTTCGATGCCGCCTATACAGCCTACGCCGACTTCCAACGCCAAATGGAAGCCTACTGGAGCCTTGTCTATCTGCAACAGCAAGGCACGAGCGAGCTGACGGCCACCATCCTCAAAGAAGACCTCGTCCGCATTGAAGGCCTGCCGCTGGTAACGCGCGCGACCGGTATCCCGTTTGACGCGCTGCCCAAATCACAGGCATTGTTCAAAATCACCGAATTGGATGCCGAGAAGCAGTTTATCGCGCTCAACTATCAAAAAGCCGTTTTACCGGGCTGATAACGTTATTCCGTTTGAAAAAAGGCCGTCTGAACGAAGAAACAGAAATCTTTGATTTCGTTTTCATCCCCTGTTCAGACGGCCTTCATCATCTAAAAATGCTACAATTCCCCTTTTCTGCCCATCATTTCAAACCATGAAAAAAAACGCCCCCCAATCCTTTGAAGAAGCCTTATCCCGCCTCGAAACCCTGACTCAAGCCATGCAAAGCAGCGAAATGCCGCTGGAAGACGCTTTGGCCGCCTATCAGGAAGGCAACGAATTGGTCAGATACTGCCAAACCAAATTGGCGGAAGTCGAGCAGAAACTGCAAGTCTTGGATGCCGGCGAACTGAAGGAGTTGAACCTTGAACCCGGCGAATGAACTCAAAACATGGCAACAAAAAGCCCAAGCGCAAACCGAATTGCTGCTGGCGCATTTCTTGCCGTCTGAAAGCCAAGTGCCGCATACGCTGCACGAAGCCATGCGTTACGTTACCCTCGGCGGCGGCAAACGGCTGCGCCCGCTCTTGGTGCTTGCCGCGTCCGAATTGGGCGAAGCAAACCAAAACGCCGTCGAGCAGGCCATGGCAGCCATCGAAATGGTGCACGTCTATTCGTTGGTTCACGACGATATGCCGGCGATGGACAACGACAGCCTGCGCCGCGGCAAACCGACCTGCCATGTGCAATACGATGAAGCAACCGCCCTTTTGGTCGGCGATGCGCTGCAAACCCAAGCCTTTGATGTATTGAGCCGTCCGACAGGCCTGCCTGCCGAACGCCAGCTTGCCATGTTGTCCACACTGGCTCAGGCATCCGGCAGCCTCGGTATGGCGGGCGGACAAGCCATCGACCTTGCCAATGTCGGCAAAGCCATGAATCAGGCCGAATTGGAACAGATGCACAGCCTCAAAACTGGTGCGCTCATCCGCGCGGCCGTGGCCTTAGGCGCACTTTCCTGTCCGGACTTAACACCGGCGCAAATCCAAACCTTAGACCACTACGCCGCCAAATTGGGCCTGGCTTTCCAAGTGATCGACGATGTATTGGACTGCGAAGCCGATACCGCCACCTTGGGCAAAACCGCCGGCAAAGACTCGGACAACGACAAACCGACCTACGTCAAACTGATGGGCCTTCAGGCCGCGCGTACTTACGCAGAAACGCTGATTGCAGAAGCCGTTGCCCTGATCGAGCCATTCGGCGACAAAGCCCTGCGCCTGCGCCAACTGGCCGAGTTTGTTACCGCACGGAAAAACTAAACCCGTAAATAAATAAAGGCCGTCTGAAACCTGATTTTAGGTTTCAGACGGCCTTTTTAACAGCCTGTTTGGCTTTTGTACCAACCGAATGCGAAGCCTTTCAAAATACGGCTCAGAAATCCCCCGCAAACTGCGTTTACAAACCTCAACCTGTCTGTTTAATCCAATAGGGCATCCACGAACGCTTTGGCATTAAACGGACGCAAATCGTCGATGCCTTCGCCTACGCCGATGTAGCGGACAGGAACAGGGCGGTCGGAGGCAAGGGCGGCAAGGATACCGCCTTTGGCCGTACCGTCTAGCTTGGTGACGATAAGTCCGGTCAGACCCAGCGCTTCGTCGAAGGCTTTCACTTGGTTGACGGCGTTTTGACCGATGTTGGCATCCAAAACAACGATGATTTCATGTGGCGCATCCGGCATGGCTTTTTGCAACACGCGTTTCACTTTTTTGATTTCTTCCATCAAATGAAGCTGCGTAGGCAAACGGCCGGCAGTATCAGCCAGCACGATGTCGATCCCGCGCGCTTTCGCGGCTTGGACGGCATCGAAGCAAACGGCTGCGGAATCGCCTGTGGTTTGCGAAATCACGGTTACATTGTTGCGCTCGCCCCAAGCTTGAAGCTGCTCACGCGCAGCGGCACGGAAAGTATCGCCTGCCGCCAGCAACACAGATTTACCCTGCGCTTGGAAGTATTTGGCGAGTTTGCCGATAGACGTGGTTTTACCCGCGCCGTTGATACCGGCAAGCATAATCACGAAAGGCTCCCTGGTTTCCGGCAAGACCAAAGGTTTCTCCAGAGGCTTAATCAAGTCGTACAGCGCATCTTTCAGCGCACCGCGCAATTCGTTGCCGTCTTTGAGGCCTT
Organism: Neisseria sp. P0008.S004; assembly: GCF_051962755.1. NCBI lineage: Bacteria > Pseudomonadati > Pseudomonadota > Betaproteobacteria > Neisseriales > Neisseriaceae > Neisseria > Neisseria sp. P0008.S004. The sequence goes on along the minus strand of NZ_JBQCUZ010000009.1, from coordinate 62,369 downwards.
TGAGGCTGACACGGTCGCGCACGTCTTTCATCAAGTATTCGGTGGCTTCCATGCCCATATCGCTGGTAATCAGCACGGTTTCCAGCTCTTCGTACAAGTCCTCGTCGATCTGTCCGCCGCCGAACACGCCGGCCAACGATTTTGCCATTTTGTCGCGTGATTTGGTCAAGCCTTGTTTCAAACGCGCAGCCCAACTGAGCTTGTGTTCTTCTGCCGGAGCAGGGGCTTCAACCGGTATTTCCACAACGGCTTCTTGAACTTGCTCGACAGTCTCGCTAACTGCCTCAACAGCTTCTTCTTTGACTGCTTCAGCTTGTTCCGCTACTTCTTCAGCAACCTCGGCCGCTTCAGACGGCATCTCGGCAACGGTTTCCTTTACCTGCTCAACAACCTCGCTGACGGTTTCAACAGCTTCTTCTCTGACTGCCTCAGCCTGTTCTGCCACTTCTTCAGCAGCCTCGACCGCTTCAGACGGCATCTCGGCAACGGTTTCTTTTACCTGTTCAACAGTCTCGCTGGCGGTTTCAACAGCCGCTTCTTTTGCCGCTTCAACGTGTTCTTCTACTTTTTCAACTGTTTCAGACGGCGTTTCGGTCAAAGTTTCCCGAACCTGCTCGACGGTTTCGCTGATAGTTTCAACAGCCGATTCGACAACTGATTCAACATGCCCTTTGACGCTTTCTGCTAAAGATTCGGCATCTTCTTTAATATTTTCAACTACTTGAGCAACTTCAGATTCTATTTTTGCTGCGGTTTCCTGAACTTGAGCCTCCTCGGGAGCCGGAGTTTCCTGTTTTTTCTTGCGACGGAAGAAGCTGAACATTAAATTTTCCTTTTAATTTTAGAAACTTGAAATAGGGAGTATTGTAGCGTATTTTACGTGGCAAGGTCGTCTGAAAATCAAGGTTGTCAGGTTTTGGCATTTCCAACGTCTAATAAGATAAACCATCCATACAGGAAACATAGAGATGAATCCCCGCACATTATTTTCACTTTGCACCAAGTTCGGCTGCCTGCTTGCGCTTGGCGCCTGCTCATCCAAAATGATGGATACCGAAGCCGCAACCGTACCGCAGGCATTGTCCTCATTAAAAACCCCTGACAACCGCCCTGCCAGTGTTTTCCTAAAAAAAGACAAACCCACCCTGATTAAATTTTGGGCAAGTTGGTGTCCTTTGTGTTTGTCCGAATTGGGACAAACCGAAAAATGGGCGCAAGATATAAAATTCGGTTCTGCCAACCTGATTACCGTTGCCTCGCCCGGTTTTCTACACGAGAAAAAAGACGGCGACTTTCAAAAATGGTATTCCGGTTTGAACTATCCTAAGCTGCCCGTCGTTACCGACAACGGCGGCACCATCGCCCAAAGCCTGAATATCAGTGTTTACCCTTCTTGGGCATTAATCGGCAAAGACGGCGACGTGCAGCGCATCGTCAAAGGCAGCATCAACGAAGCGCAGGCATTGGCTTTAATCCGCGACCCGAATGCCGATATAGGCCGTCTGAAAAACACATTTTACAAACCCGACACACAGAAAAAGGATTCAGCAATCATGAATACGCGCACCATCTACCTCGCCGGCGGCTGCTTCTGGGGCTTGGAAGCCTATTTCCAACGCATAGACGGCGTGGTTGACGCAGTATCCGGCTACGCTAACGGCAAAACGGAAAACCCAAGCTACGAAGACGTGTCCTACCGCGATACAGGCCATGCCGAAACCGTTAAAGTCACCTATGATGCCGACAAACTCAGCCTAGACGATATCCTGCAATATTTCTTCCGCGTCGTTGATCCAACCAGCCTCAACAAACAAGGCAACGACACCGGCACGCAATACCGCAGCGGCGTGTACTACACCGACCCCGCCGAAAAAGCCGTCATCGCCGCCGCACTCAAACGCGAGCAGCAAAAATACAAACTTCCCCTCGTCGTCGAAAACGAGCCGCTAAAAAACTTCTACGACGCCGAGGAATACCATCAGGACTACCTGATTAAAAACCCCAACGGCTACTGCCACATCGACATCCGCAAAGCCGACGAACCGCTGCCGAGCAAAACCAAAGCCGTCCCTCAAGGCAAAGGCTTTGACGCGGCAACGTATAAAAAACCCAGCGCTGCTGAACTCAAACGCATTCTGACCGAAGAGCAATACCAGGTTACCCAAAACAGCGAGACCGAATACGCCTTCAGCCACGAATACGACCACTTGTTCAAACCCGGCATTTATGTGGACATCGTCAGCGGCGAACCCCTGTTCAGCTCTGCCGACAAATTTGATTCCGGCTGCGGCTGGCCGAGTTTTACCCATCCAATTAATGCCTCCGCCGTTACCGAACACGACGATTTCAGCTATAACATGCGCCGCACCGAAGTGCGCAGCCACGCCGCCGACTCACACTTGGGACACGTCTTCCCCGACGGCCCGAAAGACAAAGGCGGCCTGCGCTATTGCATCAACGGCGCAAGTTTGAAATTCATTCCTTTGGAAGAAATGGACGCAGCCGGCTACGGTGCATTGAAAGACAAAGTGAAATAACGGATTGAATCGAAAAAGGCCGTCTGAAAAAGATTTCAGACGGCCTTAAATTTATAATTTATTTGGTCATGTCATAAAATGATGCAACAGAAAGTATTAAATACATTACTGATATCAAAATATATTTAATTTTTTTATCTCTAATTTCTTTCCATAAATGCAAGCATATAGGAAGCATCGTAAACACTAGAACCGCAATATTAAAACATAAAAGAAAGAGATATCCTTTAGAACTTTCTTTCCAAAAGGGTATAAAAAAACTTGTACATATCGAAAATCCAATTAGAAAAGAGACAATACTATTTAAAACATCAATAATTCTTGCCTCTATTTGAATAGAAACAAGATACGGAAAATTACATAATTGTAGAAACCTAAGAAAATGAAGATATGCCAATAATACATATATTGGAGTCAAACCCATAAAAGTATCAAATATATTTTTAAAAGGAATTTTTCCATGAAAATGTAATATACTGACTAACAAGCCGATTGGTAACCATATAATCAAATTTTCCTTACTTGGAAAATATTTAAACATCTAAAACTTTCTTCATTATTTTCATACTATATATTTAATTCAAAAAAAGCCATTTGAAGATTCAAATGGCTTTTTTATAAATCAAATTCGTTTTGCCAACTCTTCGGCCTTACCCACATACAACGCAGGGGTCAGCTCAAGCAATTTGGCTTTGGCTTCTGCCGGAATTTCCAACGATTCGATAAAGAGTTTCAACACTTCAGGCGTAATGCCGTCTTTACCGCGTGTCAGGTCTTTCAGCTTCTCGTAAGGATTGGCTACGCCGTAACGACGCATTACGGTTTGAATCGGCTCGGCCAGCAGCTCCCAAGTAGCGTCCAAATCGGCAGCAAGGGCGGCAGGATTCGGCTCAAGCTTGTTCAGACCGCGCAGATGGGCGGCAAAGCCCAATATGGTATAGCCCACGCCTACGCCCATATTGCGCAATACGGTGCTGTCGGTCAGGTCGCGCTGCCAACGGGAAATCGGCAGTTTTTCAGACAAAAAGCCCAATACGGCATTGGCCATACCGAGGTTGCCTTCGGAGTTTTCAAAGTCAATCGGATTGACTTTGTGCGGCATGGTGGAAGAACCGACTTCGCCTGCTTTAACTTTTTGTTTGAAGTAACCCAAAGAAATATAGCCCCAAACATCGCGGTTGAAGTCGATCAGAATCGTGTTGACACGGCTGATGGCTTGGAAGAATTCCGCCATATAGTCATGCGGCTCGATTTGAATGGTGTAGGGGTTGAAGGTCAGGCCGAGGCTGATTTCAACGAAGTTGCGGCAATGGGTTTCCCAATCCACATCGGGATAAGCGACCATATGGGCATTGTAGTTGCCGACTGCGCCGTTGATTTTGCCGAGGAACTCTTGCGCTTGCAGGTTTTTGAACTGGCGTTGCAGGCGGTACACGACATTGGCGATTTCTTTACCCAATGTGCTTGGTGTCGCAGGCTGGCCATGCGTGCGGCTCATCATAGGGACGGCAGCCAACTCATGCGCCATGCCGGTCAGTTTTTTGATGATTTCGGCCAGTTTCGGCAGCAAAACAGTCTCACGCGCTTCTTGCAGCATTAAAGCGTGGGACAGGTTATTGATGTCTTCGCTGGTGCAGGCAAAGTGGATGAACTCGCTGGCAGCAGCCACTTCAGGCACGCCGGAGAAGCGTTCTTTAAGCCAATATTCGATGGCTTTGACATCATGATTGGTGGTCGCCTCAATAGCTTTGACGGCGGCAGCATCTTCAAGCGAGAAGTTTTCGATCACTTTGTCGATTTCGGCAAGCGTAAAATCGCTGAAAGCAGGAACTTCTACAATCTTAGGTTCGGCGGCAAGGACTTTGAGCCAGTTTAATTCAACTTTGACACGCGCACGCATCAGGCCGTATTCGGAGAAAATCGGACGCAATGCTTCAACGGATTTGGCGTAGCGGCCATCTAATGGGGAAAGTGCAGCGATAGGGTTAATCATGTCGGATCTTCCTATGGGATGAAAACCAAATTGTTTGCAATTATACATGATTTTACACTCCAAGGCCGTCTGAAAGACAGGTTTCAGACGGCCTTTTCAGCGTATTTTTCATAAAATTCTTTTCAGAGGTTCAACTTTGCAAAATCGATTTACGATATATGCCATCTTCACGGATAATATCGGCTGACTTTCTGTAAATAATGAGGTTTTATGAATATCAAACGTTTTTCCCTAGCTGCAACCGTATTTGCGGCTTTGATGTTGAGTGCCTGTGAAACAACCACCACATCGAGCGGCGGCGGCAGCTGGACCAACATCGGCACCATCTCTGAAGGCAATATCAAAGTGGCTATTGATAGAAGCAGCATTAAAAGAAATGGCGCACTGGTTACTTTCCGCGATAAAAAAACCGTTTCCAAACTGAAAGAGGAACGTTTCGTCAACACGCCGGCCTATAAAACAGCCATCGGCAGCTGGGAAATTCATTGCTCAAACAAAACCTATCGCCTGGCAGCGCTGCAACTGATGGACGAACACGGCCGGGTAATTTCCAACCAAAGCTATACTCCGACCAGCATCCGCCCAATGAGCGTCATGAGCGGTACGATTACTGAAAAACAATACGAAACTGTGTGCGGACATAAGCTTTAATCCACACTTATTCACAAAGTTATCCACAGTTTAAATATTTAAAAGGCCGTCTGAATGCTTTGAATATCAAGTTTCAGACGGCATTTTTATGTTTTTATGGAAATTTATCTTCAAATTTATCCACAAAATTTGTTTATTCAAAAATAATTTATTAAAGCGATTCATTTACGCTCAAAATTTGCTTCATTCTTTCACAAAATACTGCTTTATCCTCTAGACTGCTATGCATCAAACTGGATCTGCGCTAAATGCTTTTCACACAGGTATTCCAATCTTTTGGAAAAAATTTGCTTCTCCAAATAAATACCTTTCCTTTGAAAATACAATTCTTCTTTAACGCAGCCTTGCCCCTGTTTCTCCGTCAATAATCTGGCTGGGCGTTTTCTGCTTACCTATCAATCCGCCTACAACCCAGACTTTCCTGCCAAACTGTCTTCTGACTTCCCTTTCCGTTTTGCATGCCCGTTTTCCTGCACGATTGCATGAAGTAGAGACTAAAGGCATTTCCAAAACCTGACACAAACGCCTTGCACCTACATGCGCAGGAACTCTGACAGCCAATTTACTGCGTCCTTTTCCACGCAATGATGGCAATACTTTTTTGCCGACCGGCAATAAAAAAGTTTTCGGAGCAGGCCATGCTTCATGCAGCATAGTTTGGATATTTTCAGACGGCCTTTGCAGCAAAGGTTGCAACTGTTCCAAGCTATGGCCAATGACAATCATGCCTTTGTGTTGCGGTCGTTTTTTCAGATGAATCAGTTGATTGAGTGCTTTAGGCAAAGTAGGGACACAGCCCAAGCCATAGCAAGACTCGGTAGGATAGGCGACCAAACCGCCTTTTTTAAGATGCGCCTGCAGCCTGCATTGGGCTGCAGCCGATAAAATTCTGGGAAACATCATCATCATACCAAGGCCGTCTGAAACTGAGATTGTCGGACAATCTGTGTTCAGACGGCCTATTTCTATTCATTATTAACGGTTGATGGCTTTATCGGCAATGTCTTTACGGTATTGCATACCGTCAAAACGGATTGTTTCCAATGCCTCATAAGCCTTGCTTTTAGCTTGGGCAACATCATCGCCCAAACCGACTACACACAATACACGGCCGCCGTTGGTTACAACTTCTCCTTTTTCATTCGTTGCAGTACCGGCATGGAAAACTTTACCGATTTGATTGGCCTTATCCAAGCCGAAGATCACATCGCCTTTTTTCGGGGAGTCAGGATAATTTTGTGCGGCCAACACCACGCCTACTGCAGTTTGCGGATTCCATTTGGCAGCAACACTATCCAGTTTGCCGTCGATTGCCGCTTCAACCAAGTCCACCAAATCGCTATCCAAACGGCTCATAATCGGCTGGGTTTCAGGGTCGCCGAAACGGCAGTTGAATTCAATGGTATAAGGCGCACCGGTTTTATCAATCATCAAGCCCGCGTATAAAAAGCCGGTAAACTCATGACCTTCTGCTTTCATACCTGCCACGGTCGGCAAAATAATTTCATTCATCGCGCGCTCGTACACATCAGGCGTTACCACCGGAGCAGGGCTGTATGCGCCCATACCGCCGGTATTAGGGCCTTTGTCGTCATCCAACAGGCGTTTATGGTCTTGACTGGTTGCCATCGGCAAAACATGATTGCCGTCCACCATAACGATAAAGCTTGCTTCCTCGCCTTGCAGGAAATCTTCAATCACGACACGCGCGCCTGCATTGCCCATTTTGTTGCCCAACAACATATCGTCAATAGCGGCATGGGCTTCATCCAAAGTCATGGCGACAATCACGCCTTTACCGGCAGCCAAACCATCCGCCTTAATAACAATTGGCGCACCTTTTTGATTGACGTAATCATGTGCCGCATCGGCATTTTCAAAGGTTTGGTATTGCGCGGTTGGAATGTTATATTTTGCCATAAACGCTTTAGCAAAATCCTTTGAGCTCTCCAGCTGGGCCGCGTATTGAGTCGGGCCAAAAATCTTCAATCCGGCAGCACGGAAGTCATTCACCACACCCGCAGCCAAAGGCGCTTCAGGGCCGACTACGGTAAAGGCAATATTTTCATTACGGCAAAAATCAATCAAATCTTGATGTGCCGTCAACGCCACATTCTGCAGTTTAGGCTCAATTGCCGTTCCGGCATTACCAGGTGCAACAAAGACAATTTCTACTTTAGCCGACTGCGCCAATTTCCAAGCCAGTGCGTGTTCACGTCCACCATTACCAATAACGAGCAATTTCATACCATCTCCTTGAAGAATAGATGTTGTAAATAAAATTCAATCGATGGAATATTGTTCCATCTTGCATAGCTGTTTCAAATTAAGAATAATATTGCACCAAGACAACCATACTCTAATTTCAAACAACGAAAGGAAAATCATGCAAAAACGTATTGACGAAATTCAAAGCAAATACCGCGAATGGTGCGAATTACTGCCGCAACTGGAAGCAGATATCGCCCGTTGGAAACATGCTGCAAGCCTCATGCAAGACATGGATGACTTCTATACCAACGAATACCAAGCATGCCATCAAGCCATTGAAGAAGGGGCAGATGTTGATTTGCGAACACAGGGCGAATACAGCATTATGAGCGAAGATGCCCTATGGAACGCACTAGGGGAATTTCATCAACTGGCTTGGGAACACCTGCGCTCAAGTGTAAATGCTTTAGACAGATACCAAGGCTAAAACTTCAAAGGCCGTCTGAAACTTTTGATTTCTCAAATATGTTCAGACGACCTTTTATTCAAACGGCTTTTCAGTATCTATTTCAATTTGGCGCGTATTTTTCCAAGCAGCAATACAAGCTTCATAATCGGCCAACGCTATTTTCACTGTCAACTTACAATCCAGCTGCAAATCCTGTTCCACAATATCGACCTGATATTGTTTGGCAATCCGTATAGCCTCATTCAAAACAGGATATTCACATTTCAACCAAACTGTCTTTTCGACATTCTTTTCAACAACTTCAGCTATCGCCAATGCCTGAGTCGTTGATTCCTTATAAGCATGAATCAAACCGGGAACGCCCAATAGCGTACCGCCAAAATAACGCACAACCACAACCAACACATCCGTTACGCCGACAGAATCAATCTGTCCCAGAATAGGGCGGCCTGCGCTTCCGGACGGTTCTCCATCATCGTTTGCGCGAAACTGCATTCCATCCACACCCAATCGATAGGCATAGCACCAATGTCGTGCCTTGTGATGTTCTTCCTTTAATGGGTCTAAATACTTCTTCACATCGGCCAAAGTGCGAATCGGATAGGCGTATGCAATGAAGCGGCTGCCTTTATCTTTAAATTCAGCCTGTGTCGGTGTGGTAATGGTTTTATAGGTCGTAATCATGCCAAAATATTTTCAGACGGCCTTTGTTGTAAAAGGCCGTCTGAACGTTTCACGTGAAACATTAGTTTTTCAGTGCTTCAGTTAGTTGAGGCACAACTTCAAACAAATCACCAACCAAGCCGTAATCTGCCACATTGAAAATCGGAGCGTCAGCATCTTTGTTGATGGCAACAATTACTTTACTGTCCTGCATACCGGCAACGTGTTGGATAGCACCGGAAATACCGATAGCAAAGTACAGTTGCGGCGCAACCACTTTACCGGTTTGTCCGACTTGGGCATCGTTTGGCGCATACTCGGCATCCACTGCTGCACGGGATGCACCAATCGCCGCACCCAAAACATCAGCCAAAGGAGTCAATACTTCATTGAATTTTTCAGCGCTGCCCAACGCACGGCCACCGGAAACAATCACTTTTGCCTGAGTCAATTCAGGGCGGTCAGACTGGGAAAGTTGACGGTTTACGAAACGGCTCAGGTTTTGAGCAGGCGTTGCCTCAACATTGACCACTTCTGCATTACCGCCTTGTCCGGCAGCATCAAATGCGGTTGCACGGAAAGTCAGCACCAGTTTTTCAGAATTGGATTGAACGGTTTCAAATGCATTACCGGCATAAATCGGACGGACAAATGTCGAGTTATCCACAACTTCAGTTAAGTCCGAAACTTGTGGCACATCCAACAGGGCAGCGACCCGGGGCAGAAGATTTTTACCAAACGCAGTTGCAGTCGCAGCCACATAGCGGTAATCCGCAGCCAATTTAACAACCAAAGGCGATAATTCTTCTGCCAAGCCTTCAGCGTAATAGGGCGCATCGGCTACCAAAACTTTCGCCACGCCTGCAACCTGTTTTGCCTCTTCAACCACCGCAGCAGCATTGCTGCCGGCAACCAATAAATCTACATTACCCAATTTGGCGGCAGCCGTTACCGCATGCAAAGTGGCAGGATTCAAATGTTGGTTATTATGTTCTGCAATAATCAATACGCTCATTTCATACTCCTTAGATCACTTTGGCTTCGTTTTTCAGCTTTTCAACCAACTCGGCAACATCAGCCACTTTCACACCAGCTTGACGTGCTTTAGGTTCGGCAAATTTCACGGTATTCAAACGCGGAGAAATATCCACAGCCAAATCGGCAGGACTTAATTTTTCCAAAGGTTTTTTCTTTGCCGCCATGATATTAGGAAGTTTGACAAAGCGTGGTTCGTTCAAACGCAAATCTGCACTAATGACCGCAGGCAGCTTCAATGCAACAGTCTCTTCGCCGCCGTCAATTTCACGGGTTACCAATGCTTCTTCGCCTTCAATTTGCACTTTTGATGCAAAAGTACCTTGAGCCGCATTCAACAACGCAGCCAGCATTTGGGCAACTTGGTTGGCGTCATCGTCAATTGCCTGTTTGCCCAGCAATAAAATTTGCGGATTTTCTTTATCCGCAACAGCTTTCAGCAATTTTGCAACGGCCAAAGGCTCCAACTTCGCATCAGTCTCAACATGAACCGCACGGTCGGCACCCATCGCCAAAGCAGTACGCAACGTCTCTTCGCATTTTTTCTCGCCAAGAGAAACAGCAACAATCTCGCTTACTTTTCCGGCTTCTTTCAAACGGACAGCTTCTTCTACCGCGATTTCATCAAACGGGTTCATCGACATTTTGACATTACCGATATCCACATCGGAACCATCGGCTTTCACACGAACTTTGACGTTATAGTCCACTACGCGCTTTACTGCGACCAGTGCTTTCATTCAATTCTCCTAAAAAGAATGTCCATCAAATCTAGCATACTGCTTTTGATACATTCTTTATATAAAATCCAATTCGGTTTTCACCAACATGATAAAACCAAATTTGTATAAATCTTGGTAAATAGAGCGGAATTATATCATTTCTAAAGCATTTACTCAGAAAATAAATCCAACTCCCCTGCAATTATTTACCATATGCTGCAACACAATCCATCAAGGTTTGATAAACCTCGTCAACATTGGGAATTTGAGCAATACCGCCTAAATTTTTTGCATAAGCCGAAACTTGAACGCCGGTCTTGGCCGGATCTGTATCTGTATAAATTCCTACAACAGGCTTTTCCAGTGCATTGGCAAGATGCAGTAGTCCGGTATCTACGCCAATAATACCCTCTGCGTTTTTCAATAAAAATGCAGCCTGTAATAAATTCATTTTGTCGCAAACCGAAGCAGACGGTAAATCGCTTGCAATCTGTTCGGCACGCATTTTTTCGGTTTCATTTCCCCACGGCAAATATACATTGCATTGTTGTTCTTCATTCAACTTTTTCAATAATGCACGCCAGTGTTCTACCGGCCATAATTTACTGTCTCGACTGGTTGCATGCAAAGCAACGTAATAAGGGGATTGCAAATTTTTCAGACGGCCTGATTCAGGAACCGACAAACCAAATACCTGCGTTTCAGGCATTGTATAACCAAATACTTGGGCGAATAATTCACGGTTTCGCCAGACCGCATTTTTGCCTTTCGGCACGGCAAATGTTTTACTGTATGCAAAGGCAGCCAAACTTTCACGCGTGCTGTGTTTATCTAAACCGTAAATAGGGGATTTCGCCATTTTGGCAAAGCATGCGCTTTTAATCAGTCCTTGACTATCTAAAACAAAATCAAAAGATTCAACCTGTAAATCTGTTTTCAGACGGCCTATTTCACGCCAAGTTTCAGCCTGAAAAAGCTGTTTGCGCCATTGCCGCCATTTCATTACATGAACCTTTTTGACAAAAGGATGCAAGCGGACAATATCTGCAAACCCTGCCTCACACAGCCAATGGAGCTCTACCTCAGGACATTGTCGCGCCAAATCTTCAACTGCGGGTAACGTGTGAATTAAATCGCCCATACTGGACAAGCGGACAAGTAAAATCTTCATATTTTGAAAAATGTTTCACGTGAAACAACAGAATTTTAAATATACTTTATTGATTATTAATGTATTTTTTTATTTCTTCGGCGTTTTCTAAAATAATAGCTCCGGCAGAACGCATTTCCCGCCATGCAGATTCAACCGTTTCCGGAGCAATGCCACGGCAAGCCGCCTGATTGACGATGACTTTCCAAGCCCCGCCTTTAAGCAACTGTAAAACTGTCGTTTTCACACAATAATCCGTTGCCAAACCGCCGACAATGACTGTATCTGCATTTTGACAGCGCAACCATTCGATCAAACCTGTACTGAGCTTTTCTTCAATATCGTGAAAACATGCGCCGTAAGGATGTAACTCAGGATCGACGCCTTTCCAAACGCAATAATTGTATTCTTTGGCTGAAGGCAGGCCATCCAACAAATCATAGCCATATGTTCCAACCATCGCATGCGATACCCAAGTCAAATCCGCATCGGGTAAACCCGTCGGTTTCAACATATCAACAGGATTATCCACAAGCCATTTTGCCGCGGCATGATGCGCATCTTTCGTCATTACGCGTAAATCCGCCAATGCAGCTTGAGCATTGAGTTCATCCGCAATCAGATGACCTTCGGCAACGGGCAATTCTTTCGGGCACAAAGGCGTAAACGTTTTTTGTGCATCTACATCGATGGAAACAATCATGGATTAATATAACCTATTGATTTTATTTATATAATTTGAATTGAGCATTTATTACCAATGTACGGACATTTGGAATAAATGCTTTGTATTATAACAAATTACTACCGCAAAATGTGGGAAAACATCTGTGATATGATGACAGTTTGCACAGAATTTTTATCCATAAATTATGTCCTATTCGATTACGCCTATTGCAACCGTTCATTCCCCCTACAAACAAAAATTCGGCATTGCCCGCCAACCCGGTTTGGTTCCTGCGGCAGAAATTTGCATTGAATTCAATCCTGAATTTACCACAGACAGCGTTCGGGGCTTGGAAGATTTCGACTACGTGTGGATAAGTTTTATTTTCCACGGCGTATTGGATGAAGGTTGGGCGCAAATGGTGCGTCCGCCACGGCTTGGAGGCAAACAAAAAATGGGCGTATTTGCCACGCGCAGCCCGCACCGCCCCAATCATCTCGGTTTATCCCTGCTGAAACTCGAACGCATCGAAACAGGCAAACCTGTCCGCATCTATTGCAGCGGCGCAGACCTATTAGACGGTACTCCGGTAGTGGATATCAAACCCTACATCCCGTTTGTCGAATCCAAACCTGACGCATCATCAGGCTTTGTCAGCGGCAAACCTGAAGAATTGAACGTTGTCTGGGCAGAAAGTACGCTTGCAGAACATTTATCCACAGAAGAAAAACATCTCATTGAGCAAAGCATCGCCCAAGATCCTCGCCCTGCCTATCAAGATATTCCCGAACGGGTTTATGTAATGAATATTGCGGATTATGAAGTGCAGTTTAGGATAGAAAACAAATGTGCCACAGTGATTAAACTATCCACAATCTGATTGCAAATTGAATCTATCTACACACAAAAGGCCGTCTGAAATGTTCAGACGGCCTTTTAATTATCCACAGACTGATTGATTCAGCCCGTTATTTTTTAGATTTTGCTGGCAAAAAATTCCAAGGTACGAACCAATTGGCAAGTGTAAGACATTTCATTGTCGTACCAAGCAACGGTTTTTACCAATTGTTTGTCGCCAACTGTCATCACGCGGGTTTGAGTCGCATCGAAAAGTGAGCCGTATTCGATACCGATGACGTCGGAAGAAACAATTTGATCTTCAGTGTAGCCTAAAGCATCGTTGGCGGCAGCTTTCATGGCTGCATTGATTTCTTCTTTGGTAACAGGGCGTTCGAGAACAGAAACCAGTTCAGTCAAAGAGCCGGTGGCTACAGGAACGCGTTGGGCAGAACCATCAAGTTTGCCGTTCAATTCAGGGATAACCAAGCCGATGGCTTTAGCGGCACCGGTGCTGTTCGGTACGATATTCAAGGCAGCGGCACGGGCGCGGCGGAAGTCGCCTTTGCGGTGTGGCGCGTCAAGGGTGTTTTGGTCGCCGGTATAAGCGTGGATAGTGGTCATCAGGCCTTCAACAATACCGAATTCTTTTTGCAATACCGCAGCCATAGGGGCCAGACAGTTAGTCGTACAAGAAGCGGCGGAGATAACGGTTTCGCTGCCGTCCAAAATATCTTGGTTTACGCCGTATACGACAGTTTTCACATCATTGCCGCCAGGAGCCGAAATTACAACTTTGCGCGCACCGGCACGGATATGGGCTTCCGCTTTGGTTTTATTGGTAAAGAAACCAGTACATTCGAGGACAACGTCCACACCCAGCTCGCCCCAAGGCAATTCTTCAGGATTAGGATTGGCAAATACTTTGATTTCTTTGCCGTTCACAACAATCGCATCATCTTTCAATTCGGCAGAGCCTTCAAAGCGGCCTTGAGTACTGTCGTATTTAAAGAGGTGCAGCAGCATATCGGCAGGAGTCAAGTCGTTAACAGCAACGACTTCGATACCTTGGGCTTTTTCAATTTGACGTAATGCCAGACGACCGATACGGCCAAAACCATTAATCGCTACTTTAATACTCATTTTGCTACTCCTAATTAGATGGAATGGGAAAAATTTTTCAGTAAGGCCATTGTATCCTGAAATAAAATTACTTTCTAGGATTAAAGATAATTACTTTTAAGTTGTTTGATTTAAATAAAGAAAACATGAAATTCTTGTTTGTAGGAAAATATCAGGTAAATCGAATCAGTCCTTAATTTTGATATTTTATTTCATAAAAACCTTTTTCCAATCTTAAAAGTTTCATAAGTTTATGGAAATCATAAACTTAGTTCTATTTCCTCCGTATTTTGCCATTTTTGTGTTGATAATTCAGTGTTTTCTTCAAATTATAATATTTTAATTTTTAAAATGATGATTTTGATGAAGAACCAAACCATCTGTGGATAACGGAATAACTTTCTTTAAAACCAATTTGATAGTCGCTTTTTATCTTTGAGGCCAACCCCAACTGAATGCCGGAATAAAAAAGGATAGAATCTTAGTTCTTCTATTTTTCTGTGGATAAAACCCAAATTACCCACTTCAATTTCACATGCTATTGTGGATAATTAAAATTTTGAAATTCACACCCGCAAAACATCCATATTGGCAAATACTATTAAAAATGATGGCTTGTTTTTTCCTTTTTAACGTATCATTTGCCCATCAGACTTTTTAAAAGGAAGCAATTATGCTGCAACGGACTTTAGCCAAATCAGTAAGCGTTACCGGCGTTGGCCTGCATTCGGGCGAAAGGGTCGCTCTGACTTTGCATCCTGCCGAAGAAAACAGCGGTATTTCGTTCCGCCGTACCGATTTAAGTGGGGAAATGGGCGAAATAATCAAATTGAATCCTTATTTGATCAACGATACCCGCCTCTCTTCAACCATCGTTACCGATAAAGGCGTACGCATCGGCACGATTGAACACATTATGTCGGCTCTGTCTGCCTATGGCATCGACAATGCCTTGATTGAATTGAACGCGCCTGAAATTCCGATTATGGACGGCTCCAGCCTGCCGTTTATTTACCTATTACAAGATGCAGGCGTTGTCGATCAAAAAGCCCAAAAACGTTTTCTAAAAATCCTCAAACCCGTTGAAATCAAAGAAACCGGAAAATGGGTGCGCTTTACGCCTTATGACGGCTTTAAAGTTACTTTAACCATCGAATTTGATCATCCCGTATTCAACCGAAGCGCACCTACTTTCGAGATTGATTTTGCAGGAAAATCCTATATCGATGAGATTGCCCGTGCCCGTACCTTCGGCTTTATGCACGAAGTGGAAATGATGCGCGCCCACAATCTCGGACTGGGCGGCAATTTGAACAACGCCATCGTGATTGACGACATGGATGTTTTGAATCCGGAAGGTTTGCGCTATCCCGATGAATTTGTCCGCCACAAAATCCTTGATGCGATTGGCGATTTATACATTGTCGGCCATCCGATTATCGGCGCATTTGAAGGTTACAAATCAGGCCATGCCATCAATAATGCGCTGTTGCGTGCCGTTTTGGCAGATGAAACCGCTTACGAATGGGTTGAGTTTGCCGATGACGAAGATTTGCCCACCGCTTTTCACGAGTTGCCGGCAGCCTGATAGAAAATAGATAAAGCAGTCCAATGAAAAGGCCGTCTGAACCTTTCAGACGGCCTAAATCATGTCATTTTCCACAAGTAATTATCCACATATTCATCCTTTTTATCTTATTGAAAAATAAAAACATTAAAATTTAGCGTTATTCTTATACACATCTTATCCATATTTTTTCCTAAACTAAAAGGCCGTCTGAACAACTAGGTTTCAGACGGCCTTTGCATGTCAAACCGACAATATCAATCGCCCATGACCTTGCCTTCACGGCGCGGGTCGGCGCCGCCGAGCAAACTGTCTTTGCCGATCACAATGCCTTGCACGCCGGAATTCAAATCGCGGATTTGGACTTTGTAGCCCAATTTTTCCAACGCAGCCGCTTTATCCGCAGCCGCTGTTTTATCCTCGATTTCATACTGGCTGCCGCGATTGAGCATATTCGGCAGTGAAATTGCCGTCTGAATGTCCATACCCCAATCGATATGCGCCACCAGCGTTTTAGCGACAAAACCGATAATGCGGCTGCCACCCGGCGAACCGACCGCCATATAAGGTTTTCCGTCTTTCATCACAATGGTCGGCGCCATCGAAGAACGCGGACGTTTTCCACCGGCAACGCTGTTTGCCACCGTTTTACCGTCCTCTCCGACAGGATTGAAGGCAAAATCGGTTAATTCGTTGTTGAGCAGATAACCGTTTGCCATCAGCCCCGAACCGAACGCGTTTTCAATCGAAGTCGTCATCGACACGACATTGCCGTCTTTATCCACAACCACCAAATGGCTAGTAGACGGTAGCTCGACCGCCATGCCCTGCGCGTATACCTTGCCGAACTGACCTGCCTGAATAGTTTCCAATGCCTTGTCAGCTTTGCGGATTTCTTCGGCACGCGGTTTCAAATAAGCCTGAGAAATCATGGCGCGGGTCGGAACGTTCACAAACGCAGGATCGCCGACATAATAATCACGGTCGGCAAAAGCAATCCGCGACGCATCGCCTATCCAGCGCCAACTGTGAATATTTTCCGATCCCAACGCCCTCATATCCTGATTTTGTAAGACGCCCAAAATCTCACCCAAAGCAATCGCGCCCGAACTTGGCGCGCCCATGCCGCAAACTTCATATTCACGATACGGCGCGCAAACCGGCTTACGCTCGATAACTTGATAGTTTTTCAAATCCGCCATGCTGATTTTGCCAGGATTATCCACAGCACCGGTAACGGCACGAACAATATTCTGCGCCTGCATTCCCTGATAAAACGGCGCACTGCCTTTTTCCGCCAACAGGCGTACGGAACGCGCAAATTCAGGGTTTTTCAAAACCGTTCCCGAAGCCAAAGGTTTGCCGTCAGGCAGGAAGTAAGCGGCGGTTTGCGGATAACGTTGCAAGGGTTCCAAATTTTGTTCGATGGATTTCGCCATACGCGGAGAAACGGCAAAACCTTGTTCCGCCAAAGTAATCGGTTTCTCAAACAAACTTGCCCAGGGCAATTTGCCGTAACGCTTGTGGACATCTTCCAGCAGCTTCGGAATTCCCGGCACACCGACCGAACGGCCGCCGACCACTGCTTTCATAAAGCCCATCGGTTTGCCGTTTTCATCCAAGAAAAGTTCCGGCGTTGCCGCTTTCGGCGCCGTTTCTCGGGCATCAAACGTCGTCAGCTTTTTCGCCTTATTGTCCCAATACACCAAAAACGCACCGCCGCCCAATCCGGAAGACTGCGGCTCAACCAGTCCCAAAGTTGTCTGCATGGCAATCATCGCATCTATCGCACTGCCGCCGCGCTTCAAAATTTCATAACCGGCTTCAGTTGCCAGCGGATTGGCAGACGCCGCCATATAATGCTTGGCGCGGATTAATTTCTGCTCCGTCAGCCCTGTTCCTTGCTCCGGCGCATGGTTATCCACAGATACAGAGGGCAGGGAAACTTGAGGCTTTTGAACCGGCTGTTGCGCACAAGCGGCCAAAATCAAAACGGATAACAGGTTAATACTAAAGGAAAACTTCATATGCACACCCTTATTGAAATATTTTCAGACGGCCTTTTCCCAGCTTAAATAAAAGGAAATATGAAAATAACTTGAAATAAAAAACCATTTGACTATTTCTCTAGTCAATCAGTTCCAATTGGAGAAGTATAAAACAGGCTAAGATTGTGCACAGGCAAAAAGTTACCCACAGAATAAAGCAGTAGGAAATTTTTATCCACATCTGCAAACAAGGCCGACAATACTTTATCCTCATCAAAAAATATCAGCTAAGTATTTGAAAAATTTTTGTAATCAAAGTTATCAACAAGCTGTGTCTGCACTCAATATCATCTTCTATTTATTATTTAAAATCTTATTTATAGTTTGTTTTCCCAAAGGCCGTCTGAAACGTAAAGGCATCTTTTCAAAAAATTAAAAAGTTAAGGATTGTTAAAAAGTTGTAAATCAGCTAGAGTTACGGTTGATAAATTAAATTAATAATGGAGCTTCCATCAATGAAAGGCGATATCGGCGTCATCGGCTTGGCCGTTATGGGTCAAAATTTGATTTTGAATATGAACGATCGCGGTTTCAAAGTCGTGGCGTACAACCGGACCACCGCTAAAGTAGACGATTTTCTCAACGGCGCAGCTAAAGGTACCAACATTATCGGTGCCTATTCATTGCAAGATTTAGTGGATAAACTGGAAAAACCGCGCAAAATCATGATGATGGTTCGCGCTGGCTCTGTTGTTGACGATTTTATCGAACAACTCGTTCCGCTTTTGGACGAAGGCGACATCATTATTGACGGCGGTAATGCCAACTATCCTGATTCCACCCGCCGTACACACGAGCTGGCCGCGAAAGGCATCCGCTTTATCGGCGCGGGCGTATCCGGTGGCGAAGAAGGCGCGCGTCACGGCCCGTCCATCATGCCCGGCGGCGACGAAGCCGCATGGCCCGCCGTCAAACCTATCTTCCAAGCCATTGCCGCCAAAACCCCGCAAGGCGAACCCTGCTGCGACTGGGTCGGCCGCGACGGCGCAGGCCATTTCGTCAAAATGGTGCACAACGGCATCGAATACGGTGATATGCAGTTGATTTGCGAAGCGTACCAATTCATGAAAGACGGTTTGGGCCTGTCTTATGATGAAATGCACCAAATCTTCAACAAGTGGAACAAAACCGAACTGGATTCTTATCTGATTGAAATTACTGCCGCGATTTTGGGTTACCGAGATGAAAACGGCGAACCTTTGGTCGAAAAAATCCTTGATACCGCAGGTCAAAAAGGCACAGGCAAATGGACCGGTATCAATGCCCTCGATTTGGGTATCCCGTTGACCCTGATTTCCGAAGCCGTGTTTGCACGTTGCGTGTCCGCGTTTAAAGACCAACGCGCCCAAGCAAACAGCCTGTTTGGCAAAACCATCAGCCCCGTCGAAGGCGACAAAGCCACATGGGTGGATGCTTTGCGCCAAGCCCTGTTGGCATCCAAAATCATTTCTTATGCACAAGGCTTTATGCTGATCCGCGAAGCCAGCGAAAACAACGATTGGGCATTGAATTACGGCAATACTGCCCTCTTGTGGCGCGAAGGCTGCATCATCCGCAGCGCGTTCTTGGGCAACATCCGTGACGCATACGAAGCCAATCCTGATTTGGTATTCTTGGGTTCCGATCCTTATTTCAAAGGCGTGTTGGAAACCTGTCTGCCTGCATGGCGTAAAGTGGTGGCCAAAGCGATTGAGTACGGTATTCCGATGCCTTGCATGGCTTCCGCCATTACCTTCCTTGACGGCTACACTTCCGAGCGTCTGCCGGCCAACCTGCTGCAAGCGCAACGCGACTACTTCGGCGCGCACACTTACGAGCGTACCGACAAACCGCGCGGCGAGTTCTTCCATACCAACTGGACAGGCAAGGGCGGCGATACCGCTTCAACCACATACGATATTTAATTTGCCTGAGCAAACAAAAGGCCGTCTGAGTATTTCAGACGGCCTTTTTATAGGGTTATCCACAATGAAGAATGAAACGATTTAACCTATTTTATAGATAACTTTATGAAATAAATAAGAATTAATAAAGGCCGTCTGAATATTTCAGACGGCCTTTAAAATTGTTCACAACCTTATCAACAGGTTTTCCATAGATTAAACCAGATTTTGCGGATTACCGGCCACAAAGTGGTTGATATTGTCTAAAAGGATGTCAAACAGGCGGTTGGCGGCCTCTTGGCTTGCCCATGCAATGTGTGGCGTGACGATGAGGTTGGGCAGTCGGGCTTTCAGCAGAGGGTTGCCGTCGCGCGGCGGCTCTTGTGTCAATACGTCAAAACCTGCTCCGCCGATTTGGCCGTATTTCAACGCCGCAACCAAAGCGGCTTCATCAACCAAGCCGCCGCGTCCGCAGTTGATGAGGATGGCGCCGGGTTTCATTTGCTGCAATTCAGCTTCGCCTATCATATTGGCCGTTTGCGGCGTGAGCGGACAATTAAGCGATACGACATCGGCGGAGCGGATGGCTTCGTCAAAGGAAACATAACCGTCGCGGACGCTTTGGGCATTTTTATGTTCGGCGAACACGACATTCATTTTGAAAGCCTGAGCATAAGTTGCCAGCGTTTTCCCGATATTGCCGCGACCGAAAATCGCCAGCGTTTTACCGTTCAAATCGCGCATCGGTGCGCCGAGGTGGCAGAAAAACGGTGAGTTTTCCCACAAGCCTGCCGCAACGTCACGCTGATAGGCAGGCAGGTTGCGCATCAGGGTAATCATCATCATAAACGCGTGTTCCGCCACGGATTCATTGCCGTAAGCGCGGATATTGCCCACTGCCGTACCGTTTTGTTTGGCAGCCTCAACGTCCACATTGTTGACGCCTGTCGCGGTAACGGCAACCAGCTTGAATTGTGGATTTTCGGCAAATGCTTGGGCGGAAATCACGACTTTGTTGGTAATCACAATGTCCGCGCCGCGGATACGCTCTAAGGTTTCGTGCGCTTCGGTTGTGCCGTAGCTGCTCAATGTATGTGGAAAATCAAAATCAAACGGGCGGTTGACGAGAGTATCGCGGTCGAGGACGACAATATGGAGCGGGTTCATAAAATTCCTATCAAAAATAAAATATCGATTTATAAAATCTAAATTAGGATAAAGGATTTAAAATATACGCGTTAGTTGATAATAATTATTATGTAGCGATTAAAACACCAATGTATCAGGAAAACAGAATGATTAAAACCATTACATTTGCTATTTTGCATTTCAGCGTCGCATTTAGTGTCGCCTATATTCTGACCGGCAGTATCGGCGTTTCCAGCGCGGTGGCCTTGGTCGAACCCATCGCCAATACCGTCGTCTTTTATTTTCACGAAAAAGCGTGGAACCGCTACGAGAAAAACAAATCCGAAAAACAAAAATTGTGGGTGCCTCTGCATCAGTGCGGCTAAAGTTTCAGACGGCCCTTTGCTTGATTAAAAACGATTATGCCTTTGCAGTTCGTCCATCGCCATCAAAATGCCAAACCCTAAAATAGGGTAAGACTTTACGAAGGCTTCATGAAGGTAAAAATGCTAAAATACGCTATTCTTGCAAACCCATTCAGACGGCCTCAATGCTCACCGATTTAGAAAAAAACGCCATCCGCGACCATTACCAAAACATCGGCAAAAACCTGCCCGGTTTCCGTCCGCGCGCTTCGCAGCGGGAAATGATTGCGGCGATTGCCAACGCTTTTTCGCGGACGTTGACGCGTGAAGAAGGCGAAGAAGCGCCCAAACGCGAGGGCGAGAGCATTGCCGTGATCGAAGGGCCGACCGGCGTGGGTAAATCGTTGGCCTATCTTTTGGCCGGCGGCATCATGGCGCAAACGCGCGGCAAACGGCTGATTGTCAGCAGCGCGACGGTGGCCTTGCAGGAGCAGTTGGTTGACCGCGATTTACCGTTTCTGGTCGAAAAAAGCGGTTTGGAGCTGACCTTTACGCTTGCCAAGGGGCGCGGCCGTTATCTTTGCCCTTACAAACTCTATCAACTGACGCAAAACAACGCCCAGCAAAACCTGCTTGGTTTTGAAGCGCCGGAAGTGTTGTGGGACAGCAAACCCAAGCCGGAAGAATTGAACCTGCTGCGCGACATTGCCGATGAATTTTCCGCCCGCCGCTTTAATGGCGACCGCGACACTTGGCCGGAAAAAATCGATGACGCGATTTGGCTCAAAGTTACCAACGACCGCCACGGTTGCCTGAAATCCGCCTGTCCTAACCGTCCGGAATGCCCGTTTTACCTGGCGCGCGATGTTTTGGAAACCGTCGATGTCGTCGTTGCCAACCATGACCTTCTGCTTGCCGACATCAGCATGGGCGGCGGCGTGATTCTGCCTGCACCCGAAAACAGTTTCTATTGCATAGACGAAGCGCACCATCTGCCCAAAAAAGCCCTCAGCCGTTTTGCCGCCGAACATTCATGGAATATTGCCGTTTGGACGCTGGAAAAACTGCCGCAGCTTACCGGCAAAATTGCCACGCTGACCGATAAAGCCGAACTTGCCAACCTTGCTGACGAAGCTGCCACATCCTTGCTCGACAGCCTGCACGAATGGCAGTTTCACTTGGCGGAAGAGCCGTCTTTAAGTCTGGGGTCGTCTGAAAACGACAGGCGGAAACACAACGAACCGACTTGGCTGTGGGAAGACGGCAAAATCCCCGAAGGCCTGGAAACCACAGTTTCCAATACGGCCATTGCTGCACGCAGCCTGCTCAAACACGTCGTCGGGCTGAACGATGCGCTTTCCGCCGCCCGCCGCGAAAAAGAACAGGACGGCGCGCTCATCGACCGCCTGACCAGCGAGTTCGGCCTTTTTATCGCCCGTATCGAACAAATCAGCGCAGTTTGGGATTTGCTCTCTACCGTTCCCATTGAAGGCGAAGAGCCGTTGGCGAAATGGATAACCCGCCGTGCCGACGACAAAAACGACTATATTTTCAACGCCAGCCCCATCAGCAGCGCATCCCACCTTGCCAACAGCCTGTGGCGGCGCGCGGCAGGTGCGGTGTTGACTTCGGCCACCCTGCAATCGCTCGGCAGCTTCAAC
The DNA here is from genome assembly GCF_051962755.1 of Neisseria sp. P0008.S004. NCBI lineage: Bacteria > Pseudomonadati > Pseudomonadota > Betaproteobacteria > Neisseriales > Neisseriaceae > Neisseria > Neisseria sp. P0008.S004. Next base: position 39,660 of record NZ_JBQCUZ010000009.1, on the reverse strand, counting down.
CTGATTTTGCGCCAAACCGGCCTGCTGTGGCTGCCCGAAACCACCACGCTTGCATTGGAAAGCCCGTTTAATTTCGATACGCAAGGCGAGCTGTATATTCCGCCCGTACACGCCAGCCCCAAAGACCCTGATGCGCACACGGCCGCCATTGTCGAATGGTTGCCGAAGCTGGTTTCGCCGGTTGAAGCCATCGGCACGCTGGTGTTGTTTTCCTCGCGCAAGCAAATGCAGGATGTCGCCTTACGACTGCCTGACGAATACTTGCCGCTTCTGCTTGTACAAGGAGAGTTGCCCAAGGCTGTCCTGTTGCAAAGGCACCATCAAGCCATTGCCGAAGGTAAAGCCAGCATTATTTTCGGCCTCGACAGTTTTGCCGAAGGCCTCGACCTGCCCGGCACGGCCTGCGTTCAAGTCATTATTGCCAAGCTGCCGTTTGCCATGCCGGACAACCCCATCGAGAAAACCCAAAACCGTTGGATTGAACAACGCGGCGGCAATCCTTTTATCGAAATTACGGTGCCTGAAGCCAGCATCAAACTGATCCAAGCCGTCGGCCGCCTTATCCGTACCGAACAGGATTACGGCCGTGTGACCATCCTCGACAACCGCGTCAAAACGCAACGCTACGGCCAGCAATTATTGGCCTGTTTGCCGCCGTTTAAACGGATAGGGTAGTTGTGGATAATTCAAAGGCAGAGGCCGTCTGAAATCAAATGTTCAGACGGCCTTTTATTCATTTCAAGCTATAAATCCAATTTCATGACGGATACGGTTTCCCCGTTGTGCCAAGTCTGCGTGATTTCTTTCTAGCCGAACTTTTCATACACGGCCTGCACATCCGGCGTGGGGTAATTCCTAAATCAAATTTTACTAGCACACAGTTAGAAGATATTATGGCTGGAAAACGGACTATTAATGGATATATTTGGCATCATAATGCACAAAGTGCACCAAATAACATGCAGCTAGTACCATTGGAAATACATGATGCAGTTAGACATACTGGTCAAAATGCATTAAAAAAAGGACGTTAATCAAGGAAATGAATAATGAAAAAATTAAATATCTGGAGAGATGAAGGAAAAGTTTCTGCTTCAATCATTGAAAAATTTGCAGAAAATTTAGGTGTAACATTCCCTAGATCGTATATATATTTGATAAGTGAACATGATTATTTATATCCCGAAGAAGATTGTTTTATTTTTATTGATAATAATAAGAATACAGATGACAGAAATATTTTATTTTTAGGATATAAAAAAGATGCCTCCTGTCATGAAAATATCTATACCTATTCATGCATTGATAATGAATATGGCTATGGAAACCAAGTTGTTGCATTTGGAATAAGTGCAAATGGCGATTATATTTGTTTTGATTACCGTAAGAATTCAAGTAATCCATCCATCGTACTTATGTATCATGATGAATTTTACGAAGATGAACTAGGTAATACCAAGATGATTACAGTTCCCATCACACCTGATTTTGATAGTTTTATAGATAAACTTTATCAAGATGTAGATTAACTGGCACTACTAACCAGCATAGCCTGTGTAACCAACCAAAAAAGTGAAATGGTAGGATGTGCATTCATGCACACGCGGTTTTGGTTTCGCTGAACTCCGTTTCAGGCTGCCTTAAAACCACTTACCTTTCCTTTTTACTTTAACTAATCGTAACTCTAAACTATGCCCACTCCCCCCTAAACATTCTCTCACCCAAGCTCTATCCCAGTGAGCCATATAACGAAAGCGAAGCACCCGGTGCTATCACTTGGTTGTGGTATTAATCCCATGCACCGCCAAGTGCCTATTGCCTGTGTAAAAAAAGAAAATCAACTCACCGAAAAAAACAAGCAAGAAGAATTAAGCACATGACAAAAAACCGTGTATATCCTTGCCCAAGCGGTATTTAGAAGCAGCGGTTGCAGCAGCAGAAGTCAGCATTTCCATAACCTACGGCGAACAGCAAAACCGACAAACCACCCAAGTTCAAGTAAATCAAGCCCAAGCCAGCCAAATTCAAGCAGGCGGTAAAACTACCCTTATTGCCGGAGGTGCAGGCGAACAATCCAATATCAACATCACAGGATCGGATGTTTCAGGTAAAGCAGGAACCGGCCTGATTGCCGATAACGACATCACACTCCAATCCGCCGAACAAAGCAGCAGCGAACGCAGCAACAACAAAAGCAGCGGCTGGATAGAGATACAGATGCGGCAAACCCAGTTCGCGTGCTTTATCCAGACAAAACGAAACCAGCTGCCTGCCTACGCCCAAACCGCGAAATTGCGGCAAAACGAACACATCACCCAGCCAATATTCGTATTCGGGAAAACACGCCATATCAAACCGCTTTAATGCCGCCGAACCCATCAGCCGCCCTTCGTTATCGACAGCCGCAAACGCCAGCGGCAAGTCATCCCCATTAAGGCACTGTGCGTAATACACACGGATTTTGTCCAGAGACGACCACGGCGCAAAATCGTGCCATTCCTCAAATAGCGTGAGTGATAAAGGCTCGACAAATTCAGGCTTCAGACGGCATATGTTCATATCGGGTCCTCTTGTTGTACCGCGTAGGGATTATTTTCACAGTATAGGCCGTCTGAAAGGTTAACACATCTTAAAAAATCAGCGTAAAACACGATAAACCCGCCGCCAGCCCCATTCAAATCACTTATAATTCTGCCCATACCGCACACAAACAAAAGAAGAACACCATGGCCAAGAAATTTCCCATTTTCCCGAAAAATCCCGAGCGTATCTGCTGGGGTTGCGACAAATACTGCAAAGAAGACGATCTGCAATGCGGCAACGGTTGCGAGCGCATCCAACATCCCATCGAATTGGACGGCCGCGACTGGTATAAAAAAGGCGACTGGAGCAATTTGTTGAGCGAAGAGCAGCAAATCGAACTTGGACTGAAAGAAGCACCCAAGCCGGCCAAACCGCATATCAAGCTGCCTTTAAAAAACAAAACGGCTTAAACGGTATGCCGTAAACAAACGAAATAAAAAGGCCGTCTGAAACCTGAAAAACAGGGTTTCAGACGGCCTTTGCGTTGTCGGATTATGCCTTCACATAATGCACAAACGCGTATTCGATGCCTTTGGCGGAAACATGGTTTTCCCGAGAGGCTTCTTGCCATGTTTCTGTGGAAAACTCAGGAAAAAACGCATCGCCGTCCACATCCAAACCGACTTCGGTCAAACGCAAATCCGTGGCAATCGGCAGGGCTTGTGCATAAATTTGAGCGCCGCCCATGATGATGACTTCTTCAGCCCCCTGACACAAAGCCAGCGCATCTTCCAAAGAAGCCGCCGTTTGCGCACCTTCGGCCTGATAATCTTGGCGGGTGATGACGATATTTTGACGGCCGGGCAGCGGTTTGCGCGGCAGAGATTCCCATGTTTTGCGGCCCATAATGACGGGTTTGCCGGTGGTGTAGGATTTGAAAAAGGCAAAATCCTCGGGCAAATGCCAAGGCATAGTGTTGTTGATGCCGATACAGCGGCGGGCGGCGTAGGCGGCGATAAGGGTGATTTTCGGCATGATGAAGTCCGTTTGCAAAATAAAATGATTATAGCGGAAGGGAGGCTGGATGGACTGAATGCCCGATATTTTTAAAATGTTTCAATATTTATAAAATTAATATTCAAAATACTTAATTTTGACAAAAATCATTTATTGTTCATTTTTTTAGGTATATGATGAATATCATACCAAATAAAAAGGAAAGGAAAAAATGATGCGAACCCTCCGTATTTCTGCTTTGACTGCTTCCCTGTCTTTGATGTTGGCTGCCTGCGGTGGCGCAACAAGCGGCTTGTCGAATGCCGTGACCGAGCCGCTCAATCCGCATCCGAAAGGCGTGTTGTCCGTTGAATTGAACGAATCCGTCCCTGAAAACGGTACGTTGGAGCTGATGGCCAACGGTAAACCGCAAAACCTGAAAAAAGGCGACAAACTCGATACCGGCTTTTTGAAAACCGATAAAGTATCTTCTTACGACTACGCCCAAAAAATTAAGGTAAACGGCCAAGTCATCACTTTGGAAACGGGCGACTTCCAAGTGTATAAACAAAATTATTCCACTGTTGCCGCGCGTTACGCCAAACAAAAAGCCGATGACGCAGGCAAGCTGCAAAACCTCGATACATACACATTCATCGTCGGCGAAGTCCAAGGCGATGAAACAGCGTATCGCAATTTGCCCAAACAAGGCAGCTATCAGTATTCAGGTATCGCGTTTAATGGCGACGACCGCAGCGGCCGTCTGAAATACACCGTCGATTTCGATAAAAAACAAGGTTACGGCAAAATCAGCAGCATGGCTTCCCACAATAATGTCGACCTGCTTGCCGCAGGCATTGCCAATAACAATGGCAAAGCCGCCATCAGCGGTAAAACCAGTTTGAATGGCGTAGAAAACGGCCGTTACGATTTGAAACTCTTCGGCCCGCAGGCTGAAGAAATTGCCGGTAAAGCGCAAATCAAAGTTGGCGACTCCACCAAAGAAATCGGTTTAGCCGGTAAAAAAGAATAGGAAACAAGGCCGTCTGAAATGTTCAGACGGCCTTTTTGTGACAAAAAAAGCAACGGCTCAAACCGTTGCTTTTTTCATGCCAACCTAAATTACAGGCTGCCCAAGATAATGCGCAATACGCGGCGCAACGGCTCGGCAGCACCCCACAAGAGTTGGTCGCCGACAGTGAATGCGCTGATGTATTCGCCACCCATCTCCAGTTTGCGGATACGGCCGACAGGAACAGACAGCGTGCCGGTAACTTTGGCGGGCGTCAGCTCGTGGATGCTGGCTTCTTTTTCGTTGGGGATAACTTTCACCCAGTCGTTCGCGCCTGCCAAAATCGCTTCGATTTCGGAAACAGGCAGGTCTTTTTTCAGCTTCAGGGTGAGGGCTTGGCTGTGGCAGCGCATAGAGCCGATGCGTACGCACAAGCCGTCGATTACGGTCGGATTGTCGCTGCGACCGAGGATTTTGTTGGTTTCTACGCCGCCCTTCCATTCTTCTTTTGACTGGCCGTTGCCCAAGTCCACGTCAATCCACGGAATCAGGCTGCCGGCGAGCGGTACGCCGAAGTTGGCTTTCGGATAGTCTTCGCTGCGCAGGAAATCGGACACTTTGCGGTCGATGTCGAGAATCGCGCTGGAAGGATCGGCAAGCTCGTCCGCCACTTTAGCGTGAATCGCGCCCATGCCGCTGATGAGTTCGCGCATGTTTTTCGCACCCGCGCCGGAAGCGGCTTGGTAGGTCATGCTGGTTGCCCATTCGACCAAATCGTTTTGGAACAGGCCGCCCAAAGCCATCAACATCAGGGAAACGGTACAGTTGCCGCCGATGTAGTTTTTCACGCCGTTTTTGAGACCGTTGTCGATGACGTTGCGATTGACAGGGTCGAGGACGATAATCGCATCGTCTTTCATGCGCAGGGAAGAAGCCGCGTCAACCCAGTAGCCGTTCCAGCCGCTGTCGCGCAGGGGTTGGAAGACGGATTTGGTGTAATCGCCACCCTGACAGGTAACGATGATGTCCATTTTTGCCAATTCGGCAACATCATTGGCATCCAACAATGTTTTGGCTGCCTGACCGAAATCAGGGGCAGCGCCGCCGACGTTGGAAGTGGTAAAGAAAAACGCTTCGGGAATGTGGGCGAAGTCGTTTTCTTCTTTCATACGCTGCATCAAAACAGAGCCAACCATACCGCGCCAGCCGACGAAACCTACTTTCATGTGTTACTCCTTACAAAGAAAATCCGGATAAGTTTATAGTGCATTAACAAAAATCGGAACGGCATCGCCTGCCGCTTTGTTCAGACTTTTGTTAACCCACTATAAAAAAGGGGAAAACGAGTGTTTTAACGCCGTCTGCGGAAAATGTAAAGGTTTTTATCAAAAATTTTTAGAATGATGGGAAAATAGGTTAAGATAACAATGAAACTACATTTCATTAATTGCACAGAGGAAGATTAAATGAGCGAAATCAATTTGTCGGATTTGCCTAAAACAGAAATAGTAGATGTCCATATTGCTTCGCCGGGGGCGAGGGTTGTGGCATATTTGTTGAATAATCTGTTTACTTTTTTGATATGGGTACCATTCATTGTGATGGTAGTTTTCACTTTTGATGAAAGCAAAGAATTAGTTTCGGAGTCTTCTCTTTCTAATACTCCTGACTATGCAGTCATAACATTTTTTATTTCTTTGGCTGTCTATTTGGTTTTTGGTATCTTCCAACTGTATTACATGAGCCGAGACGGTCAGTCTTTAGGTAAAAAAATTATGGGCATCCGGGTGTTAAAAAGTGACGGTAGCAATCCGGGTTTTGGTGGTACGGTTTTGATACGCGAAGTGGCTTGGTCATTCATTGTCGGTATTATAGTCATTGCGGTAATGTTGGCAGTAAATGAAACAGGTGGAGATTTGGTTTCTCTGCTTATGACTTTCATCAACTTCATCATGCTCTTCTCCGTCAAACGCAACCGTCGCACGCTCTACGATATGCTGGCCGATACGGTTGTCGTCAAATTGCCGCCGCGCCGATAAATCGCTTTTTTGTGTTAAAATCAGCACTTTCCAACATAGGCCGTCTGAAAAATAGCTTTCAGACGGCCTTTCGACACGCTATTGATTCCATGAAAAAACATCTGTACCGCATTACGCTCGTCAGTATTGCCGCAGCCATTCTTGCCGCCTGCCCGAGCAAAAGCATTAAAAATCTTCCCGAAACCGACACCAGCGTTATCAAAGGTCCTGACCGCCCCACCGGTACGCCTGATCCCGTCGGTACGACAGTGAGCGGGGGAGGAGCAAACTACACCGTAGTTTCCTACAACGAATTGCCGCACTGGGACCTCCAACACTTTACCAAAAGCCTGCAGTCTTTCCGTTTAGGCTGTGAAAAACTTAAAAACCGCCAAGGCTGGCAGGACGTTTGTATCCAAGCCATGCAAACGCCGGTGCACCATTTCCAAGCCAAGCACTTTTTCGAGCGCTATTTCACCGCATGGCGCGTCGATAACGGCGGCAATCCTGCCGGCACCATTACCGGCTATTACGAACCGGTCCTGCACGGCGACGACAAATCCACAAGCCAATCCCGTTTCCCTATTTACGGCATTCCGAACGATTTCGTTTCCGTTCCGCTGGCTGCAAACTTGAGGGGCAGCAAAGCCACTGTCCGCATCCGCCAAACCGGCCCAAACAGCGGTGTCATCGACAACAGCGGTACATACACGGCCGACTTGTCCAGATTCCCGATTACAGCACGCAGCACTGCGCTGAAAGGCCGTTTTGAAGGCAGCCGTTTTGTTCCTTACTACACCCGCAGCCAAATCAACGGCGGCGCGCTTAACGGCAAAGCGCCGATTTTGGGTTATGCAGATGATCCGGTCGAACTTTTCTTTATGCACATTCAAGGTTCAGGCCGTCTGAAAACACCGTCCGGAAAATACATCCGTGTCGGATTTTCCGATAAAAACGAACATCCGTATGTTTCCATCGGCCGCTATATGGCGGATAAAGGCTATCTGCCGCTGGGTCAGACCAGCATGCAGGGCATCAAGGCCTATATGAAGCAAAACCCCGGCCGCCTTGCCGAAGTTTTGGGACAAAACCCAAGCTACGTCTTTTTCCGCGAGCTGACCGGCAGCAGTGATTCAGGCCCGGTGGGCGCATTAGGTACGCCGTTGATGGGCGAATACGCCGGTGCCATCGACCGCCACTACATCACGCTTGGCGCACCGCTGTTTGTCGCCACTGCCCATCCGATCACCAAAAAAGCCCTCAACCGCTTAATTATGGCGCAAGACACCGGCAGCGCGATTAAAGGCGCGGTCCGTGTGGATTATTTCTGGGGCTATGGTGACGAAGCAGGCGAAGTGGCCGGCAAAATGAAAACCACCGGCTATGTATGGCAGCTCCTGCCCAACGGCATGAAACCGGAATACCGCCCATAAACAGCGGTTTAAAAAGGCCGTCTGAAACCAAGATTGAGGTTTCAGACGGCCTTTTTATTTCTATAAAAATGCGGCAGGTTTTTAAAACCTGCCGCGGTATGGGGACATACAGCTCGGACGGTAAGCCGGGTTCTGTCGCGGACAGTCATTCCTCTAGGCACATCATTGCTGGTGTGCTCAAGCAACCTACCCGAACGCTCGGCGAGCAGCGTCATCGAGTTCTGTTTGGTCTTGCTCCGAATGGGGTTTAGCCTGCTGCGCTTTGTTACCAAATGCACGGTGCGCTCTTACCGCACCTTTTCACCCTTACCTGTTTTGCCCGAAGGCAATCATCGGCGGTATTGCTTTCTGTTCCACTTTCCGTCGCGTTACCGCGCCCGGCCGTTAGCCGGCATTCTGCTCTGTGGAGCCCGGACTTTCCTCCCCGTATGCCTTACGCGATACGCGGCGACTGTCTGTCCGACCTGTATGAGGTGCGGATTATAACACAGCCGCCATAAGGTTCAGACGGCCTAAATATTTATTTTTTCTTTTTAAATGCTATTTCGGTCAAACCCAATTCCTGTGCTTTTTTGCGGACTGCGGATTCAGGCATTTCGCGTGCTAGGCGGCTGGTGCAGTATTCGGTCATGGTGGTGGCGCAGGCTTTGAAGTTGCCGGTAAAGTCGCTGGCGGCACTTAAAAACGGGATAAGGCGGCCGGCCATGATTTCTTCGGCCGGTGCGTCTGTTTGGGCGGATACGCGTCCGGACTCGACCGCCGAGAAAATTTGTTCGGTAAAGCGTCGGGCGAAGTTTTCTTCTGTTTGGCAGTCTTGGAATGCGGTGTTTTCGTGTTGGCAGACAAGGGTAACTTCGCCTTGAGCTTCTTGCAGCGGTTCGGCCAAATCGAGTTTGAGGGTTTGCTTGTCGGTTTGCAGCCAGGCGGTGCGGCCTTGGGTTTTGATGATTTTGCCGTAAACGCCGATGGCATCGTTTTTGGGGATGTTTTTCTGTTCGGCAAGTTGCTGGGCCGAGAATAAGGGGGCTTGTTCGGCAAATGCGCCGCCGGTTTCGTGTTTGAAGTAGGCGGCGAGGTCTTGTTTGATGAGGGCTTGGGTCAGTAGTTTTTCGCCTTCGGTCAGGCGGTGTGCAAAGCCGTGTGTTTTGGGGTCGGATGCGGCATCCGTGGTCTTGGTGTCCGGTGTGCAGGCGCTCAGGAGTAAAAGCAGGGGAAGGATGTATTTCATGGTTAGTCTCTCAACAGGCCGTCTGAACCTATGGTTTCAAACGGTCAGCGTTGTTTATCGATAACGATAAACCCGGCGGGGATAAACGGGATAGGCTGGGTAATTGCGGACGGGTTCGCTGTCTTGATAGATGACGGTCGTCCCGGGCGGGGCGTTGATGGTCACGGTTTTGTTGACAGTGGTTTGCGAGTGGACGGGCAGGTCCAAGACGGCGGTGCGTCCATACGGGGTCTCGGTATAGACGCATGCGCTTAGAAAGAGGGTGATGCTCAGGGCCAATGTCTTCATGTTTCAGACGGCCTTATTTGAGCAGGTTTTTCAAGGCCAGGCGCACGCCTTCGCCGACTTCCGTGCCCTTGGGAATGCCTTTGGTGGCGGCTTTGGCTTCGCGTTCGTTGTAGCCGAGGGCAAGCAGGGTGTTGATAATGTCTTGGCTTTCGTCGGCAACGGCATCAGGGGCAAACAGGCCGTCTGAAACGGTATGGGACACGAGTTTGCCACGCAGTTCCAATACCATGCGTTCGGCGGTTTTCTTGCCGATGCCGGGCGCGGAGGAGAGACGTTTGACGTCTTCTTCGGCGATGGCTTGCGCTAGCTCGTCGGCATTCATGGCCGACAAAATGCCCAATGCGGTTTTGGCACCGATGCCGCTGACTTTGACCAGTTGGCGGAAGGTGGCGCGTTCCTCGGCTGAGGCGAAACCAAACAGCAAATGTGCGTCTTCGCGGACAACAAGCTGAGTGTAAAGATGGACGGTTTCGCCAACGGAAGGCAGGTTGTAGAAAGTCTGCATGGAAACGTCGGCTTCATAACCGACGCCGTTGACGTCGATAACGACCTGCGGCGGATTTTTCTCAATCAATTTTCCTGTGAGCCTGCTGATCATGGTGTTCCCCTGTGATTAAAAAAGGCCGTCTGAAACCTTGCAATCGGGTTTCAGACGGCCTTGTATTGTATCAAACTTCAGCGGTAACGCGGACGAAATCAGATGGCGGATGCCAGGTTCAGATGACGGGCGCGTTCGCCTGCTTCGGCGGCACGTTCTTGGCTGCTGAACGGACCCATTTTGACAACGTATTCGTAGTTGCGTTTTTCAAGCGTGATTTTGCTGTCGGATGGCAGGCTTTGTGCGGTTTGGTTCAAATAGGCTTGCGCTTCGCGTTCGGTACCGAAGGATTTCAAATCAACAAAAAATTCTTTGTTGTTTGGGGTAATAATGGTTTGAGCGGCGGTTTGGCCGGGGATGATTTGTTCAACTTTGACGTTGGCTGTGCCTTGGTTGATGAAACCCAATTGTTGGGCGGCGGCTTTGGAAACATCGATGACGCGGTTGCCGTGGAAAGGGCCGCGGTCGTTGACACGGACGATGACGCTTTTGCCGGTTTGCATATTGGTCACACGTGCGTAGCTGGGAATAGGGAGGGTTTTGTGGGCGGCGGAGAGGGCGTTCATATTGTAACGCTCGCCGCTGGAAGTTTTACGGCCGTGGAATTGGCTGCCGTACCATGAGGCTTTGCCGGTTTGGCTGAAAGAGGAAACTTTGGTCAGCGGCGTGTAGCGTTTGCCGGCAACTTTGTAACTGCGGTTGGCAGAAGGATGCAGTTTTTCGACTCGGACCACGCTGTCGGCGACGGCGGCATTGATGGAAAGGACGCCGATGGTGGCGGCGGCTAAGGAAAGGAGGGTTTTTTTGGTAAAAGTCAAAACGGGTTCCGTTCTTGAGTTGATAACGCAGCGGTTTCAGACGGCCTGTTATACGCCGCCTGCGAAACCGTTTTGTCGCCATGCTTCAAACAGAATAACGGCGACGGTATTGGAAAGATTCATGCTCCTGCTGTCGGGCATCATCGGCAGGCGGATTTTTTGTCCGGCAGGCAGGCTGTCGAGAACTTCGGCAGGCAGGCCGCGCGTTTCGGGACCAAACAGCAACACGTCGCCTTCGCGGAAGGAAACTTCGTCGGGTCGGGTAGAACCTTTGGTGGTCAGCGCGAAAATGCGACGGCCTTCAAGGGCCTTGAGGCAATCATCGAAATTTTCATGTACCGTCAGTTTGGCAAACTCGTGATAATCCAAGCCCGCGCGTTTCATTTTGGACGAATCCAGCGGAAACCCAAGCGGCTTGACCAAGTGCAAATCGGCACCGGTATTGGCGCACAGGCGGATGATATTGCCCGTATTGGGCGGGATTTCGGGTTGGTACAAAACTATGGTAAACATATAAATCAATCACTTATAGAGTGGCATAATGCCGAAATGTTCCATGGGTGTCAAAAACTTTAAGCTATTTTTTCATTGGCGGCCGCGCCAAGCTCCAGCAAAAAATCTTACCTGCGCCTGATTTTTTCAGTGTTTTCGCCAATTCGTTTAAAGTCGAACCGGTGGTAAAGACATCATCAATTAACAGAATATTACACGCCTTCGGCAATTCAGTTTTGATTTTAAATGCATTCTTGATATTTCGCCGACGTTCGTCGCTTTTCAGCGTACTTTGCGGCTCGCCGTGCCGTCTGAAAACCGCGTGGCGCGGCAGCAGCGTCCAGCCGTAGCGTTTTGCCAAAATATCCGTCAACACCTCGCTTTGGTTGAATCCGCGCTTGAGCCGCCGCTCTTTGCTCAAAGGCATGGGCAGGACGAAATCGAAGTGTTCCGCCGCCAGCCAGTCCGGTGCGTTTTGGCACATCAAATCCGCCAACGGACGGCTCATGCCCAAATCCGCCAAGTGTTTCAGCTCGCGTATCATGCTGCTGACGGGCGGTTCGTAATACAGCGAGGCCCACATTCTATCAAATGCGGGCGGCTTTTTCTGACAACTGCCGCACACCGCCCCGCCCGCGACATAGCGGAAACACAAAGGACAGCTTTGTGCCGCGTCGATAAAATATTCCGTCAAATCGTTTGCGCAGCCTCGGCAAAGGCCGTCTGAAACGGAATCGTGGCATAATACGCAACGTCGCGCATTGAGCCGTTTCAAATTGCGCCACCAAGAAAGAACATTCATGCCACACTCCGCCAAAAAAGTTTATCTGATACACGGTTGGGCGGCGAACCGCCATGTATTCGACGATTTGATACCGCGCCTGCCTGCCAATTGGGACGTCCACGCGCTTGATTTGCCCGGACACGGCGATGCGCCTTTTGCCGAACCGTTTGATATTGCCGCCGTTGCCGAAGCCTTCGCCGGACAAATCGACACGCCGGCACACATTCTCGGCTGGTCGCTGGGCGGACTGGTTGCCCTGTATTTGACCGCGCTTTATCCCGACAAAATCCAATCGCTCTGCCTGACGGCAAGTTTTGCCCGATTGACTGCCGACACGGATTATCCCGAAGGCTTGGCGCAACCTGCCTTGGGCAAGATGGTCGGCGCATTCCAGCAGGATTATGCCAAACATATTAAACAGTTTCTACAACTGCAACTGTTGCACACGCCGCATTCGGGCGAAATCTTAAACCGCATATTGCCCGATTTGGCGCGCTGCGGCACGCCTTCCGCCTTACAGGCCGCGCTTGAAGCCGTCAATCATGCCGACGCGCGTCCGCTGTTGCCGCTTATTCAAACGCCGTCATTGCTGGTGTTTGGACAGAAAGACGCCATCACACCGCCGCGCATGGGCGAATATTTACACCGCCATTTGAGCAACAGCGAGCTGGTCCTTATCGACAAAGCCGCACACGCGCCCTTTTTAAGCCATGCCGACGAATTTGCCGAAACCTACCGCAATTTTGTCGAAAAGGCCGTCTGAAACAGCCTTAAACCATAAAAACATTGTCGGGCAAAGCCCGCTGACACGACCCACCATGACCGAACAAGACAAACGCTGGCAGATTCACCGCCATCTCGCCCAAGACACCGACGAGCGCCTGCAGCTGGTCCGCAATGCACCCAAACGCATCATGCTGATTGGTGCCGATGCCGACATCAGCCGCAGCCTGCTGGCCGCGCGTTATCCCGACGCCGTGTTTGAAGAATACGATCCGAATGCCGACTTTTTGAAAACCGCCGCTGCCGCGCGCAAAGGCGGTTTCTGGCAGAAGCTGACCGGCAAAACCATTCCGCAGCATTACCAAGCCCTGACCGCGCCGTTGCCCGAAGCATCCGCCGATATGTTGTGGGCCAATCTCAGCCTCAGCCGCGCCGACGATATTTTGCCGGTATTGAAAAACTGGGCCGTCGCTTTGAAAACCGACGGATTATTGTTTTTCACACACTTTGGCCGCGACAGCCTGAGCGAGCTGACAGGCCGTCTGAACCATGAAGGCATCGAATGCGAAGCGCCCACGCTGATTGATATGCACGACTTGGGCGATATGCTCGCCGACAACGGCTTTTACGATCCGGTAACCGACACGGCCAAGCTTGAGTTGAGCTATAAAAAAGCCGGAACGTTTTGGCAGGACATGGAAACCTTGGGATTGTGGAATGCGTTAAAGTTCAGCAATCCGCAAGCGGCCAAGGAATGTGTGGATAAGATTTTTGAAAACGAAGGCCGTCTGAACATCACGCTTGAAACCGTGTACGGCCATGCCGTGAAGAAATTGGTGTTGCCGCAAGGGGAGAATGTGGTGCAGTTTTTCCCGAAACGGCAGGGCTAGTTTGGCGGTTGTGCCGGTAGGGTTGACACCGCGATTGCGTGTTGTCGAATGCGGTTTGGCGTTTGTATTGATTGCCTGCGCTGTTTAATATGTATGAAAAGAAAAAGGCCGTCTGAAAAGTTTTCAGACGGCCTTTTGTTTGATTCCGAATTAAGCCTGTTTGGCAGCCCATTCGGCCGGAGTGGCGGCAACGGAAATCGACAGTGCGTGCAATTCGTTGCTTTCGAGTTGCGGCTTGAGGCCGTCTTTAATCAGGCGGTGGCGGGCGAGGCGGGCTTTGCCTTCAAATGAGGAGGAAACGATTACGGCGAAGAAGTGATGGCCGTCGCCTTCGACTTCGACGTGTTCGCAAGGGGTAACGCCTTCAATCAGGGTTTTGACTTGTTCGGATAAAAGCATGGTGGTTCCTTGGGAAATGGTTTGCTTGTAAAAGAGGGCATTATACCGAATCTTGATAAAAACAGGCCGTCTGAAAAACCAAACTTCGGATTTCAGACGGCCTCGGTCTTTTGAAGCGTCAAATGCTTATTCGTACACTTTCAGCAGCTCGACTTCAAAAATCAAAGTTGCGTGTGGAGGAATCACGCCGCCAGCACCGTGTGCGCCGTAGCCCATTTCGGAAGGAATGGTCAGCTTGCGTTTGCCGCCTTCTTTCATGCCGCCGAAGCCTTCGTCCCAACCTTTAATCACTTGGCCGACGCCCAGAGTGATGGTCAGCGGTTGACGGCGGTCGAGGCTGGAGTCGAATTTGGTACCGTCTTCCAACCAGCCGGTGTAATGTACGGTGATTTCTTTGCCTTTGACGGCTTCTTTGCCGTGGCCTTCTTGCAAGTCTTCAATAATCAGGCTCATGATGTTCCTTTCGGATGTATGGTGAAAATCGGCTCAAGATTACCATATTGTGTGGAATCGTGAAACAAATGCGCCCATATGGCCGGCAACAAAGAGGCCGTCTGAAACGGATTTTCAGACGGCCTTTGTTTTGTGCTAAACCTTATTTGTTGTCAGGTTGGGATTTGACATCGGTGGATACAGGCAGCTCAGGCATGGTTCGGGCAGACTCTGGAACATTGCCGGAGAGGGCTTTCAAGAAGGCAACGATGTTTTCAGTGTCTTCCGGAGCCAGGGTTTTACCCAATTGAGCTTTCGCCATGATGTTGACGGCTTTATCCAGTTCCCAAACGCTGCCGTTGTGGAAGTATGGGTAGGTGCGTTCGACGTTTCTCAAGCCGGGAACGCGGAAGAAGAATTCGTCTTCGGCTTTTTTGGTTACGTCCGCACGGCCTTTGTCGTGTTTAGGATCGTCGATGTGTTTCCAGTAAGGACCGTCCACCAAGCCGAATTTTTGGAACATGGTACCGCCCAAGTTGACGCCGTTGTGACAAGCGATACAGCCGTTGTCCATAAATGCGCGTACGCCTTTGCGTTCTTGTTCGCTCAGGGCAGATACGTTGCCTTTCAGGTAGTCGTCCCAACGGGTCGGGGTCAGCAGGGTACGTTCAAACGCGCCCAATGCGGTGGTGATGTTTTTTAAGGAAACCGCGCCGTCTTCAGGGAATGCGGCTTTGAATTTTTCTTGGTATTCAGGGATACCGGCGATTTTTGCGGCGGCATCGGCTTCGGTCGCGTTGGCCATTTCAACAGGGTTGAGCAATGGGCCGCCGGCTTGTTCTTCCACATCGGCTGCACGGCCGTCCCAGAATTGGCTGCCCAACAAGGCGGCATTCAGAGCAGTTGGGGAGTTACGGCCGCCGAATTGGCTTTTGTGGCCCGCGCTGGTCGGCATGTTGTCTACGCCGGCAGTTGCCAAGTTGTGGCAAGAGTTACAGCTGACGGTGTTGCCTTTGGACAGGCGGTTTTCGTACCAAAGTTGTTGGCCGAGTTTGACCTGTTCTTCGGTAAACGGACGGACTTTTTGCATTTCGGCTGCGTCAGGCAAAGGTTTGAACGTGGCTTGCGCGCGTTCCAACAGGGCTTTGTCTTCGTCAGAAACATCGGCAGAATTTTGAGGGGCTGAAACGGCGGCGGTGCTTGCGGCAGCATCGGCAGCGCTCGCGGCAGAAGCAGCTTGAGGAGTTTCAGTAGTTTGTGCTGTTTTCTCACCGCAGGCGGTCAACGCGGCAGAAACGGCCAAAGCCAAAGCGATTTGGTGGAGTTTTAAACGTGGCATAGGAGGGTTCCTTTGTTATGCGTTTGTTATGTCATGGATTGCTGATTGCACCAGCAATATGCCAACTATAAAAGATAAGGCGGTTTTAATTTTTGTTGTAAATCAACCTTTTAAATTTGATAAATTCTGAAAATATCACTGATAGGGAAATTTATACTATGGAACTTTTTTATTATTTATTTACAATTGCTTAGATAAATTAAGGCCGTCTGAAAAAATAAAATTCAGACGGCCTTATTCAGACGGCCTTTTAGTTTTTATTGATTACGTTCGTTATTTTATTTTAAAAAATCTTAATAATTATAGGATTATTAAAAAATGAAAATAATTTGCGTTATTAAGCGTAAAGCGTTATAAATGCGTTAACAAATGAACGTTTCACTTTAGAGTTTTTTATGCTGATTGCTTTTTTGATTATGCTGCGCGAGGGCATCGAAGCCGCCCTGATCGTCGGCATTGTTGCCAGTTTTTTAAAACAGTCGGGACACAGCGAGCTGATGCCGAAGGTTTGGCTGGGCGTGTTTTTGGCTGCGGCCATGTGTTTGGGTATCGGTTACGGCATTCATTCCGTTACGGGCGAGATTCCGCAAAAAGAACAGGAATTGGTGGTCGGCGTCATCGGCCTGGTGGCCGTGGCGATGCTGACGTACATGATTTTGTGGATGAAGAAGGCCGCGCGTTCGATGAAACAGCATCTGCAGGATTCGGTTCAGACGGCCCTGAACCGCGGCAGCGGCCAGGGTTGGGCCTTGGTCGGCATGGCGTTTTTGGCCGTGGCGCGCGAAGGTTTGGAGAGCGTGTTTTTCCTGCTGGCCGTGTTCCAGCAAAGCCCGACGTGGTCTATGCCGATAGGCGCGGTGTTGGGGCTGTTGGCGGCGGTTGTCATCGGTACGCTGATTTATCAGGGCGGTATGCGCCTGAACTTGGCGAAGTTTTTCCGTTGGACGGGCGCGTTTTTGATTGTGGTGGCGGCCGGTCTGTTGGCCGGTTCGTTTCGTGCGCTGCATGAGGCTGGCGTATGGAATGCGATGCAGGACATCGCTTTCGACACCTCGAAATATTTGCATGAAGACAGCCCTTTAGGCGTGCTGCTCGGCGGTTTCTTCGGCTATACCGACCATCCGACCGAAGGCGAAGTCCTGATTTGGCTGCTGTATCTGGTTCCCGTCATGATTTGGTTTTTGCGCGGCAGCGCTCCGGCAAAAACGTTAACTAAATTAACTAAATAAGAAGGAAGTAAAATGAAAAAATTCAATCTGACTGCTTTGTCTGTAATGCTGGCTCTGGGTTTGACTGCGTGTCAGCCGCCTGAAGCCGAAAAAGCCGCGCCTGCCGCTTCAGGTGCATCCGCTGCCGCCAATGCCGACGGTTCGGTCAATATCGGTGTGAACGATACTGCCTGCGAACCGATGGAATTGACCGTCCCCAGCGGCCAAGTCGTGTTCAACATCAAAAACGACAGCGGCCGCAAGCTGGAATGGGAAATCCTGAAAGGCGTGATGGTGGTGGACGAGCGTGAAAACATCGCCCCGGGTTTATCCGACAAAATGACCGTTACCCTGCTGCCGGGCGAATACGAAATGACTTGCGGCCTGTTGACCAATCCGCGCGGTAAGCTGATTGTTACCGACAGCGGCTTCAAAGACACTGCCAACGAAGCCGATTTGGAAAAACTGGCGCAACCTTTGGCCGACTATAAAGCTTACGTTCAAGGCGAGGTTAAAGAGCTGGTGGCGAAAACCAAAACCTTTACCGAAGCCGTTAAAGCCGGCGACATTGAAAAGGCCAAATCCCTGTTTGCCGCCACCCGCGTCCATTACGAACGCATCGAACCGATTGCCGAGCTTTTCAGCGAACTCGACCCCGTCATCGATGCGCGTGAAGACGACTTCAAAGACGGTGCGAAAGATGCCGGGTTTACTGGGTTCCACCGTATCGAACACGCCCTTTGGGTAGAAAAAGACGTATCCGGCGTGAAGGAAATTGCAGCGAAACTGATGACCGATGTCGAAGCACTGCAAAAAGAAATCGACGCATTGGCGTTTCCTCCGGGTAAGGTGGTCGGCGGCGCGTCCGAACTGATTGAAGAAGTGGCCGGCAGCAAAATCAGCGGCGAAGAAGACCGTTACAGCCATACCGACTTGAGCGACTTCCAAGCTAATGTGGAAGGCTCCAAAAAAATCGTTGATTTGTTCCGTCCGCTGATCGAAGCCAAAGACAAAGCGTTGTTGGAAAAAACCGATGCCAACTTCAAACAGGTTGAAGACATTTTGGCGAAATACAAAACCCCGAACGGTTTCGAGCTGTACGACAAATTGAGCGAAGAAGACCGCAAAGCCCTGCAGGCGCCGATTAATGCCTTGGCAGAAGATTTGGCCAAACTGCGCGGCATTTTGGGTTTGAAATAAGATAACGCGTTTTCAGGCGGCCTTTGGATATTGAAAGGCCGTCTGAATCTTATTGTCTCCCACACAAAATATGCTTGAAAACCAACCTTACTTCACACGATTGCAATCTTTCCGTTCCCTGCCAAGGAGCAGACCATGAGCCAAAACAAACAACCGGCACAACCCGAAAAACGAACCCTTTTCAAAACTGCCCTTGCCGCCGGCGCCATCGGCGTTGCCGGTTATTTTGCCGGTAAAAAACAAGGCGAAGCCGCCGCCGAAACCCAAAACAACCAACATTCCGAGCTGGCCTATCCGTGTTACGGCGAGTATCAGGCAGGTATTGTCACGCCACACCAGCTCTTCGGCATCATGTGTGCCTTTGACGTTACCGCCAAAGACGCCAAACAACTTGAAAACCTGTTCCGCGCCCTGACCGCCCGCATCGAATTCCTCACCCAAGGCGGCGAATATCAAGACGGCGACGACAAACTCCCGCCTGCAGGCAGCGGCATCCTCGGCAAACAATTCCGCCCCGACGGGCTGACGGTTACCGTCGGCGTCGGCAGCAGCCTCTTTGACGACCGCTTCGGCCTCAAAGACAAAAAGCCGAAACACTTGCAGGAAATGCGCGATTTCCCCAACGACAAACTCCAAAAATCTTGGTGCGACGGCGACCTCAGCCTGCAAATTTGCGCATTCTCCCCCGAAACCTGCCAAGCCGCCCTGCGCGACATCATCAAAAACACCGCCCAGTTTGCCGTGATCCGTTGGAGCATAGACGGTTGGCTCCCTAAAGCCGAACCCGGCGCCATTGCCGCGCGCAACCTTTTAGGTTTCCGCGACGGTTCCGGCAATCCAAAAGTCGAAGATCCCAAAGTTGCCGATCAAGTCCTGTGGACAGGCGTTGCCGCCAACAGCTTGGACGAACCGGCATGGGCGAAAAACGGCAGCTATCAGGCCGTCCGCCTCATCCGCCACTTTGTAGAGTTTTGGGACCGCACCCCGATGCAGGAACAAACCGATATTTTCGGCCGGCGCAAATACAGCGGCGCGCCCATGGATGGTAAAAAAGAGGGCGACACCGCCGATTTTGCCAAAGACCCCGACGGCAAAATCACGCCCAAAGACAGCCATATGCGCCTTGCCAATCCGCGCGATCCTGAGTTCATGAAAAAACACCTGCTCTACCGCCGCGCCTTCAACTACTCGCGCGGTCTCGCCGCCAACGGCCAACTCGATGTCGGCTTGATATTCATCTGCTATCAGGCCAACCTTGCCGACGGCTTCATCTTCGTGCAAAACCTGCTCAACGGCGAGCCGCTGGAGGAATACATCAGCCCGTTTGGCGGCGGCTATTTCTTCGTCCTGCCGGGTGTCGAAAAAGGCAGCTTCCTCGGCAAAGAGCTTTTGGGCGTATAAATCCGCCGATGGTTTGAATAGATAAAAAGGCCGTCTGAAACCTGATTTCCAGATTTCAGACGGCCTGAGTTTTTTCTATCAAACCAAATGTTCTGCCAAGAAAGCCAATGCGTATTCGACGGCTTGCGCCCTTACTGCTTCGCGGTCACCTGTGAATAGCGCGGTTTGCTCAAACGAACCTTCGGGCGTGGCCAGGCCGAACCAGACTGTGCCGACCGGTTTGGCCGCGCTGCCTCCGCTAGGGCCGGCGATGCCGGAAATACTCAAAGCATAATCTGCCTGCGCTACGGCTTTTACGCCGCGTGCCATTTCATAGACGGTCTCGCGGCTGACCGCGCCGTGTTTCAGCAAGGTGTCGGGCATGACACCAAGACGCTCTTGTTTGGCTTGGTTGCTGTATGTGACGAAGCTTTGATGAAACCATTGCGAGCTGCCGGAGAGGGAAGTCAGCGCACCTGCAAGCAGGCCACCGGTGCAGGACTCGGCGCAGGTAACGGTTTGACGGCGGCTGGTCAGGTGTTCGGCGATGGTTTGCAGATGGGACATGGCGGCTCCTTATGGAAATGGTGGAATAGGGCGGGCGTTTGGCCCGCCGGGTTTCAGACGGCCTGAAAGCTGAAATCAGTCTTTCGGCTGAATGAGGTGGACATCGCGTTGCGGGAATGGGATGTTGATGTTGGCTTCGCGCAGATTTTCGACGATCTGCTCGTTCAGGGCGAATCGGAATGGGCCGAGATTTTCTTCTTGCGTCCACGCCCAAAGGGTGATTTCGATGGCGCTGTCGCCAAGGTTGGTAATGTATACGACGGCAGGTCGTTCTTCGGTTTGAACACACAATGGATGCTCGGTTGCCGCTCTCAATACGGCGGCTTTGGCGGCTTTCAAGTCGCAGGCGTAATCGACGCCGACAACGACTTGGGCGCGGCACAGGGGCAGGGAGGAGCGGTTGGTGATGCTGTTGGTCATGACCACGCTGTTGGGTAGGACGACTTCTTCGTTGTCCGGCGTGCTCAAAGAGGTCTGCACCATTTTGATTTCTCGGACGATACCTTCAAAACCGTTGACGCGGATAAAGTCACCGACTTTAAACGGGCGGAACAGGATAATCAGCACGCCGGCGGCGAAGTTGGACAGTTGGTCTTTCAAAGACAAAGCCACGGCCAAGCCTGCGCCACCGATCAAGGCGGTCACGGAAGTGGTCGGAATGCCGAGTTTACCCAGTGCGGCGATGATGATGAGGATCAGCAGGCCGATGTTGGCGACGTTGCCGAGGAAGCTGACCAGCGTTTTATCGACTTTGGCACGTGTCAGCGCGGCTTTCATCAGTGTCACCACGCGCGTGGTGACCCAGCGGCCGATAAAGAAGATGGCTAAGGCGGCCAGCAGGTTCATGCCGAAAGACATGCCGGTTTGGGCGAGTTGTTCCCAACCGGAGAAGGGGGAGAGGGATTGAAGATCGAAATTCATAATTGTGTATGCGTGTGAAGTTGTTTAAAAGGTCATTGTAAAACAAGGCCGTCTGAAAAACTAATGATTTGTTTTTTCAGACGGCCTTTAATCTTTCTTAAATCTTTTTCAGCTTAACGTAAAACGGTTTTGCTCCAACGGCTCACCCATTGTTTTTGTTTGGTGTTGATGTCGGCGCGGTTGGGGGAATCGCTGTGTTTCGGGGTTTGGGCAAACTCGAATACTTTGGGCAGCGGCGTGTTTTTGACTGCCGGATAGACCCACATTTCGGCAGGCAGGGCTTTTTGCACTTTGCCGCTTTGCAGCCAGCTCACCAGTTTGGCCGCCAGCTCGGGTTGTTTTGCGCCTTTTAAAACGGCCGCGCCTTCAACTTGGCGGAATGTGCCGCCTTTGAGGAAGAGGTTACCGGTGGGCGGGGTGCTGTATTTGCCTTTGGAGTAGTGGACTTCGGCCGCCGGGCTGGTGGCATAGCTGACCACGAGGGGATAGGCGCCGCCGTTTTGGGTAAAGTCGGTGTAGTAGGCTTCGCTCCAGCCTTTGGCGACTTTCACGCCGTTTTGGCGCATTTGCGCCCACCATTTGAACGCGCCTTCTTCACCCATACCGCCGATGTTGGCCAAGAGGAAGGAGAAGCCGGGCGAGGATGTGGCGGGAGACGGAGTCACCAGAAGGTTTTTATATTCCGGTTTGGTCAGGTCTTGCAAGGTTTGCGGCAGGGGCAGTTTTTTCTGTTCAAACCATTTTTTGTCGTAGTTGATGGTGACATAGGCGTAATCGACAGCCAGCGCATCGGGCAGGGACGCGGTTACGGGCGCGGATTTGGGTTGGCTGGCAGCGAGGATGCCGGCGGCTTTGGCTTTGCCGATGTTGGCGTTGTCCAAACCGTAAACTGCATCGGCAATCGGGTTGGCCTTGCTCAAAATCAGCTTGTTGAGCATTTCGTTGCCGCTGCCTGCCTTGATGACGGACACTTTGGCATCGTTGGCTTTTTCAAATTGAGCGATGACGGTTTGGGGCAGGCTGAAGGATTTGTGCACGGCCAAACGCACTTCGGTTTGGGCGTACAGGTTTGCCGAAGCCAGTAATAGAGCCACTGCGGACAATTTCAGTTTCATTCTCTTTCCTTTGTGCGGGTAAAATACGAAATATCATAACAAAATCTGCATATCAAGGCACGATATGAATCATTCCCCAGTTTGGCTGTTTGACCTCGACAATACTTTGCACAATGCCGAAGCCGGCATTTTCTACATCATCAACCGCGCCATGACCGAATACATGGCAGGCCGTCTGAAGCTTTCCGAAGAAGCCGCCTCTCATCTGCGCCAAGATTATTGGCACCGATACGGCGCGACGCTTGCCGGTTTGCAAATCCACCATCCCGAAGTCGATATCGATGAATTTTTGCTTGAAAGTCATCCACTTAAGCAAATTTTGGTAAAGGTGGAGGGTATGGATGGAACTGATGATGTTTTAGGCCGTCTGAAAGGGCGAAAAGCCGTATTTTCCAACGGGCCTTCGTTTTATGTCCGCGCATTGGTTGAGGCGTTGGGCTTGGAAGCGCATTTTGACGGCTTGTTCGGCACGGACGACTTCGGCCTGCTCTACAAACCTAATCCGCAGGCCTATCTCAACGTCTGCCGCCTGTTGGGCGTCAAACCCGAACAGTGCATTATGGTGGACGACAGCGCCGACAATCTGCACCAAGCCAAAGCCTTGGGCATGAAGACCGTTTGGTATGGCGAAAAGGCCCATCCGCTGCCATTTGCCGACGGCATAGCGAAAGATATGCAGGGTTTGCTTGAAGTTTGCACAAAACTGCCGTGAAGTTTTGCAAAAACAAGTACAATACGCGGTATTGCCGACATTTAAAACAAGGACAACATCATGCGTAAACTCGCTTTAATTCTGACCGCCGCCGCCGTTTTGGCCGGTTGCTCTTGGGAAACCTACACCAACGAATCCGGCCGTACCGCCGTACGCCAAAAATATGCTACCGGCACACCTATCGTTTATCAGGACGGTACTTATTCTAAAAACATGAATTACAACCAGTTCCGCCCAGAGCGCCGCGCCGTCCAATCCCATCAAGCGGATCATGCTGAACACGGCGAACGCGGCCAGCACTGGCAAAAACCGCAATTTGCCAACCAACAGCCAGCAACCGAATAACAATATCCCCAAGGCCGTCTGAAACGGAGTGAAAAACAATCAACACTTGTTGCCCCACTTTTCAGACGGCCTCAAACAACGACAACGGAAACCGTATCATGGCTCAGACAGCTTTAAATATCGTCATCCTCGCCGCCGGCAAAGGCACACGCATGTACTCCAAAATGCCCAAAGTGCTGCACCGCATCGGCGGCCTTCCCATGGTTGAGCGCGTTATCGACACCGCCGCCTCCCTGAATCCCCAAAACATCTGCGTCGTCATCGGCCACGGCAAAGAGCAAGTCTTGGACACCGTCAAACGCGATGTCGTTTGGGTTGAACAAACCGAACAGCTCGGTACCGGCCACGCCGTCAAAACCGCCCTGCCGCACCTGTCTGCCGAAGGCCGCACGCTGGTGTTGTACGGCGACGTCCCCCTGATTGACGCAGCCACCCTTGAAACCCTGCTCGAAGCCGCAGGCGACGAAGTCGGCCTGTTGACCGACGTGCCCAACGACCCGACAGGTTTGGGCCGCATCATCCGCGACAGCAACGGCAGCGTAACCGCCATTGTCGAAGAGAAAGACGCCGATGCTGCCCAAAAGGCCGTGAAAGAAATCAATACCGGCATTTTGGTTCTGCCCAACGCCAAACTCGAAGCTTGGTTGAACAGCCTTTCCAGCAACAATGCCCAAGGCGAATACTATCTGACCGACCTCATCGCCAAAGCCGTTGCCGACGGCATCAAAGTTCATCCCGTCCAAGTCCGTGCCTCCCATCTAGCCGCAGGCGTGAACAACAAACTCCAACTGGCCGAACTCGAGCGTATTTTCCAAACCGAACAGGCGCAAGAATTGCTCAAAGCAGGCGTAACCCTGCGCGATCCGGCACGTTTCGATTTACGAGGCCGTCTGAAACATGGACAAGATGTCGTGATTGACGTCAACGTCGTGATCGAAGGAGAAGTCGAGCTCGGCGACAACGTCGAAATCGGTGCCAACTGCGTGATTAAAAACGCCAAAATCGGTGCCAACACCAAAATCGCCCCATTCTCCCATTTTGAAGGTTGCGAAGTCGGCGAAAACAACCAAATCGGCCCATACGCCCGCCTGCGTCCGCAAGCCAAACTGGCCGACGACGTACACATCGGCAACTTCGTCGAAGTTAAAAACGCCACCATCGGCAACGGCACCAAAGCCAACCACCTCACCTACATCGGTGATGCCGAAATCGGCAGCAAAACCAACTTCGGCGCCGGCACGATTATTGCCAACTACGACGGCGTGAACAAACACAAAACCGTCATCGGCGACGAAGTGCGCATCGGTTCAAACTGCGTACTGGTTGCTCCCGTTACCCTAGGCAACAAAGTGACGACAGGCGCGGGCAGCGCAATTACTCGCAACTGCGAAGACGGCAAACTTGTTCTCGCCCGTTCGCGCCAAACCGTCATCGAAGGCTGGGTGCGTCCGGAAAAAGGCGATAAGAAGTAAGGTTGATCTTTTATTTGTTTTCAGACGGCATTGAGAAACAAAAAGGCCGTCTGAAACCTAGATTTGCCGTTTCAATGAATATAAAACGGCGTTTTCCGACTGCCGCTTTCGGGAGCCGGAGCAGCAGTCATTTTTTCAAACTTTTGATACTAAGGAACTTATATGTGCGGTATCGTAGGTGCTATTCGCGCCAATCACAATGTAGTCGATTTTCTGACCGACGGTCTCAAACGCCTTGAATACCGAGGCTACGATTCGTCGGGTATCGCCGTGAATACAGACGGCAAAATCAAACGCGTCCGCCGTGTCGGCCGTGTTCAGCTGATGGAAGATGCGGCACGCGAAAATGGCGTGTTCGGCCATATCGGCATCGGCCATACCCGTTGGGCAACCCACGGCGGTGTAACCGAGCCTAACGCCCACCCTCATATTTCCGGCGGCATGATCGCGGTTGTCCACAACGGCATCATCGAAAACTTTGAAGCCGAACGCGAACGCCTGAAAGCGTTGGGTTACACCTTCGAATCGCAAACCGATACCGAAGTCATCGCCCACAGCGTCAACCACGAATACACACAAAATGGCGGCAAACTGTTTGAAGCCGTCCAAGCCGCGACTGCCCGTTTCCACGGCGCATACGCCATTGCCGTTATCGCACAAGACAACCCTGAACAAATGGTTGTTGCGCGCATGGGCTGCCCGCTGTTGGTGGCCTTGGGCGACCAAGAAACCTTTATCGCTTCCGACGTATCCGCCGTGATCGCCTTTACCCGCCACATCGCTTATTTGGAAGACGGCGACATCGCCCTGCTGAACGCAAACGGCATCGAAAAACTGCTCGACAAAACCGGTGCGCAAACCGAACGCGCGATTAAAATGTCCGAATTGTCTTTGGCTTCTTTGGAATTGGGCCCATACAGCCACTTCATGCAAAAAGAAATCCACGAACAACCCCGCGCCATCGCCGATACTGCCGAAGTCTTCTTGGACGGCGGTTTTGAACCTGAAAACTTCGGCGCGAATGCACGCGAAGTATTCGACGACATCCACAGCATCAAAATCCTTGCCTGCGGTACGTCCTACTATGCCGCGCTGACCGCCAAATACTGGCTCGAATCCATCGCCAAAGTGCCGACCGACGTGGAAATCGCCAGCGAATACCGCTACCGCGACGTGATTGCCGATCCGAAACAACTGGTCATCACCATTTCCCAATCCGGCGAAACCTTGGATACCATGGAAGCCCTGAAATACGCGCAATCCTTGGGACACAAACACAGCCTGTCTATTTGTAACGTGATGGAATCCGCCCTGCCGCGTGAAAGCGAGTTGGTACTGTACACACGCGCCGGCGCAGAAATCGGCGTCGCCTCTACCAAAGCGTTCACGACCCAACTGGTTGTCCTGTTCGGTTTGGCCGTTACCTTGGGCAAACAGCGCGGCCTGGTTTCTGACGAACAAGCGCGTGAATACGTTGAAGAATTGCGCCAACTGCCGGGCAGCATTCAGCACGCTCTCAATCTGGAGCCGCAAATCGCCGCTTGGGCGCAAAAATTTGCCAAGAAAACCAGCGCACTCTTCCTCGGCCGCGGCATCCACTTCCCAATCGCCCTTGAAGGCGCATTGAAGCTGAAAGAGATTACCTATATCCACGCCGAAGCGTATCCTGCGGGTGAGTTGAAACACGGCCCGTTGGCCTTGGTGGATGAGAACATGCCTGTTGTCGTGATTGCCCCGAACGACAGCCTGTTGGACAAAGTAAAAGCTAATATGCAGGAAGTCGGCGCTCGCGGCGGCGAACTCTTCGTTTTCGCCGACCTCGATAGCAACTTCAGCGCCACCGAAGGCGTGCACGTCATCCGCGCCCCACGCCACGTCGGCGTACTCTCGCCGATTGTGCACACCATCCCTGTGCAACTCCTGTCTTACCACGCCGCCCTCGCACGTGGCACAGACGTGGACAAACCGCGCAACTTGGCTAAATCGGTAACGGTTGAATAAGCAATAAACCGGTTAAAAAAGGCCGTCTGAAACCTGTTTCAAGGTTTCAGACGGCCTTTTTATTTGTTGGTTTCAGTAATAGAAATGCTATTTATGATGTCTTTGCTTTTATTATAAATGTACAACAACAGCTGATTGTGACCGATATTTTATTGATTAGAGTGGTCTCTGATGACAAGATCAGCAAATCGACAGAATGAAAACAGGCCGTCTGAAAAATCTTTCAGACGGTCTGTTGTTTTAAAGCGTTTTATTCTGCACCGACAACGACGGTGTTGAGGTCTTTGAATTTAACGCGGCGTTGCCATGCGTCGCGGACTTGTTCGACGGTCAGGCTGTTGATGGCTTTGGGGTAGGCTTCTAAGTAGTCGTTAGGCAGGTCGTAGAGGCCGATCAGGCTCAGGTAGTTGAGCAGTTTGTCGTTGGAGTCGTAGCGCAGGGGGAAGCTGCCGACGATGTTGGCTTTGGCCTGTTTCAGCTCGGCTTCGGTCGGGCCTTCGGCGATAAACTGCTCGATGACGGCTTGGGTGTCGGCCAGTGAGGCTTTGGTGTTTTTCTTTTGGGTGGAGTAGGAAACGGCAAACGTGCCTTCTTCTGTCGCCGGGGCGAGGCTGCTGTATACGCCGTAGGTGTAGCCGTGTTGGTCGCGCAAAACTTTCATGAGGCGGCTGTCAAAACCGCCGCCGCCGAGGATGTAGTTGCCGGCAATGAGGGCGTAATAGTCGGGGTCGTGGCGTTTGAAGAGGGAAGTGCCGAGCAGGATTTGTGCCTGCGTGCCGGCAAAGGGGATGTCGCGGCGTTGGGCGGTTTGTTTGGGAACGGGCGGGATGGCGTGGGTTGCGGTGGCTTTGGCCGGCAGGTCTTTGAGGACGCGTTCGACCAGTTGCTCTGCCTGTTTGCGGTTGAGGTCGCCGACGATGGCGACGATGGCGTTGTCTTTGCCGTAGTGGGTGCGGTGGAAGGCGCGGATGTCGTCCAGACTAACTCGTTTGAGGCTGTCGACGGTTATGTTTGCGCCGCTGCCGTAGGGGTGGTTCGGGTAGATGAGCTTGGTCAGTTCGCGCGTGGCGGTGTAGTCGGGGGTGGTTTCTTGTTGTTGCAAGCCGGTAATGGATTGGATTTGACGGCGGCGGAAAACGGTTTCGTCAAAGCGCGGACGGGTCAGCGAGTGGTTGAGCAAGTTGGCGGCTTTGTCGCGGATGTCGGCTTTGCTGAGGCTGCGGAAGCCTGCGGATGCGCTTTCGGCATTGCTGTCGCTGCTGATTTGTGCGCCGATGTTGTCGGCTTCGGCATTGAAGGCTTCTTCGTCCAGCTCTTGGGTGCCGTCGGTCAGGAGGGAGGCGGTAAATTCGGCAACTTGGCTTTTGCCGTCCGGATTGGCGACGCTGCCTGCGCCCTTGAAGCTGACTTCAAGGTCGATGATGGGGTTTTCGTGGCGTTCGACAAGGAGGATTTGGGTGCCGTCGCGGTTGCGCCAGCGTTGGATGTCGGTGGCGGCTTGGACGCTTAAGGGCAGGAGGAGGGCAAGGGCGAGCAGGGTGGGTTTCATGTTGTGGCTTTCTGTTAAGGCCGTCTGAAAGGGTATGGGCTTTCAGACGGCCTGATGTTTATTGGCGTTTGGCAGCTTTTTTGCTTGGCACGGTGGCAGGTTTTTGCGGCTCGATGATGACGGTACTCATGCGCTCGTCGGTCAACATCCGGGCGGCGGCCTGTACTTCTTGCGCGCTGACTGCCTGTAGGCGGCGGTGGATTTCTTGTTCGTCGGTATATTGGAAACCGCGCGCTTCGAGGCGGCCCATCATGGAGGCTTGGGAAGACATGGAGTCTTTGGCGTAGATTTCGCTGACCGCTGCTTGGGTTTTGACGCGCTGCAATTCTTCTTCGGAAACGCCGTTGTCGGCAATGTCTTTGATTTCTTGGCGCAGCTGGGCAATCAGGGTATCGGTTTTCACGCCTTCGGCAGGCATGGCCATTACGCTGAACAGCGGCATTTCACGGCTGATGATGTCGTAATGCGTTCCTGCGTTCAATGCGGTTTGCTTGCCGCGCACGAGGTTTTTATCAAAACGGCTGGACGCGTTGCCTGCCAAAATATCGGAGAGGATGTCGAGGGCGAAAGGCATCGTGTCATCGAGTTTTTGGAGTTTCGGCACACGGAAGTTGATGGCAATCAGCGGCTGGTGTGTAACCGGAGAAGTGGCTTTGACCGTAACAGGCTTGCGCAAATAGGGTTCGGTATGGAGCTTGTTGCGCGGCGGCTGGGCTTTGGCCGGAATATCGCCAAAGAGTTTGGCGGCCGTCTGAAGCGTTTGTTTGGCATCGACATCGCCGACAATGACCAATACGGCATTGTTGGGCGCGTAATATTGTTTGTACCACGCGCGCAAGTCGTCGGCTTTTAGGGTGTGCAAATCTTTCATGTAGCCGATGACGGAGGCGCGCATGGACGGTTGGGTAAAGGCGGCAAGATAGGCTTGCTCCCACATTTTGCCGTCGGCCGTGTCTTCCGTGCGCTGGCGGCGTTCTTCACGGATGACGTTCATCTCGTTGAGGAATTCTTTGTCGCTGAAGTTGAGGTTGTGCATGCGGTCGGCTTCGAGCTTCAGAATCTCGGGCAGGTTGGCGGCGGCGACGTTTTCGTAATACACCGTTTCATTGCGGTTGGTGTAGGCATTGTTTTGTCCTCCCAGCTCGGATACGCGGCGGTTGAATTCGCCGGAGGGAACGTCTTTCGTGCCTTTAAACATCATGTGTTCCAAAGCGTGGCTCAGGCCGCTTTTGCCCGGTTTTTCATCCACGCTGCCGATTTTGTACCAAATCTGCGAAACGGCCACAGGCGCGCGGTGGTCTTCTTTGACGATGATTTTCAGACCGTTGGGCAGGGTTTCGGAAAGCGTCTGCGCCCATGAGGCGGCAGGCAGCGCGAAGGCAAGCATTAAAGTAATTCGGCGTAACATGGTTCAATCCGTAAAATGAAAATCAATTGCCAAAGTATAGCGGAAAATCTGAAAGATTGGCCGAATGTTTCAGACGGCCTGCAGCCTTATCTGCTGATTCACATCAAGCGCGGCCGTTGCCAATCTTTACCGTCGCCCCTCATTCGCGGATAATCCCAAACATTCCCGTTTCCAACCATCACAA
Organism: Neisseria sp. P0008.S004; assembly: GCF_051962755.1. Taxonomy (NCBI): domain Bacteria; kingdom Pseudomonadati; phylum Pseudomonadota; class Betaproteobacteria; order Neisseriales; family Neisseriaceae; genus Neisseria; species Neisseria sp. P0008.S004. The sequence continues at coordinate 9,625 of NZ_JBQCUZ010000009.1, read as the reverse complement.
AGGAATCATCATGGCATTTTTGAAACTGACCGAACAAAATGTTCAAGGCAAAACCGTTCTGATCCGTGCCGATATGAACGTACCGTTTAAAGACGGCAACATCAGCGACGACACCCGTATCCGCGCTTCGCTCGCATCCATCAAATACTGCTTGGATAACGGCGCGTCTGTGATCGTGATGACCCACCTCGGCCGTCCGACCGAAGGCGAATTCCATCCTGAAGACGATGTGGCGCCTGTTGCCGCGCATTTGGGCAAACTGTTGGGTAAAGACGTGAAAGTATTGAACGACTGGCGTGAAAACAAACCGACTTTGAACGCCGGTGATGTCGTGATGCTGCAAAACGTGCGCATCAACAAAGGTGAGAAGAAAAACGACTTGGAGCTGGGCAAAGCCTACGCTTCTTTGTGCGACGTGTTCGTCAACGACGCATTCGGTACTGCCCACCGCGCCCAAGCTTCGACTGAAGCCGTTGCCCAAGCCGCACCGGTTGCCTGCGCCGGCGTGTTGATGGCGGGCGAACTCGACGCTTTGGGCAAAGCCTTGAAACAACCGGCTCATCCGATGGTTGCCATCGTTGCCGGCAGCAAAGTATCTACCAAACTGACCATCCTCGAATCTTTGGCCGACAAAGTCGACCAACTCATCGTCGGCGGCGGCATCGCCAACACCTTCCTGTTGGCAGAAGGCAAAGCCATCGGCAAATCTTTGGCCGAACACGATTTGGTGGAAGAATCCAAAAAAATCATGGCGAAAATGGCGGCTAAAGGCGGCTCTGTTCCGCTACCGACCGATGTGGTTGTCGCTAAAGCCTTTGCCGCCGATGCGGAAGCTGTGGTGAAAGACATTGCTGACGTTGCCGAAGACGACATGATTTTGGACATCGGCCCTAAATCTGCCGCTGCTTTGGCCGATTTGCTCAAAGCTGCCGGTACGGTCGTATGGAACGGCCCGGTCGGCGTATTTGAGTTTGACCAATTTGCTGGCGGTACCAAAGTATTGGCCGAAGCGATTGCCCAAAGCGATGCGTTCTCGATTGCCGGCGGCGGCGACACTTTGGCGGCGATTGCCAAATTCGGCGTAACCGATCAAATCAGCTACATCTCCACCGGCGGCGGCGCGTTCCTTGAGTTCTTGGAAGGCAAAGAGTTGCCTGCCGTTGCTGCTTTGGAAAAACGCGGCGCATAATCGGTTTTAATATCGATTGTTAAAAATAAAGGCCGTCTGAAATCTGGAAATCAGGTTTCAGACGGCCTTTTGTTTTTTGGTTTTTATTTGAGGAAGTGTTTAGCTGGATTCAACGCCGATGGTTGGCAGACTTGTTGCTAAACAGGCTGGAAAGCGTCCGGCTCTTTTCAGACAGCCTCTACGTCGGCTTGTCGGTGCAATGCCTGATAGCACGGGGTAAGCTGGCGGATGATCAGGTCGAGCTGGTGTTTGAGGATGTGGTCTTGCTGCGCTTGTGTGTTTTGTTCAAGCTCGGCAAATTCCTGACGGATTTGGGTCATGGCCGTTTCAAAAGCTTCGGGGTCGGTTTGGGGCATTTGGGTCAGCAACTCGGCGATGTGGTGGGTCAGCTTGGCATAGGGCGCAAAGCCGTCGTTGCCGTCGATTCGGACTTGGTCGCGGTATGCACCGAGCGCGGAAATGTGGCCGGTCAGCGCATAGCTGGTTTTGAGCAGGGTAAAACTGTCTTGCAGGCGGTCTTGGTATTTTTTCGGGTTGCTGCTCATGTCGGACAGGGTGCTGCTGAGGGCAGCGGTGCTTTCGTGGGCTTGGCGGCGGGTGAGGCGGTAGTCGAAATCGTCGCGGCTGCCGTTTTGCAGCTGGTCGAGGATGGCGTCGAGATAGCGGCCGTTGGCAGTAATGGTTTGGGCGGCAGTATGGCTGAGGGTGAGGTAACGCCAATCGGGCCAGAGGTAGGTGGCGGCGGCCCATGCGATAACGGAACCGACGATGGTGTCGATGATGCGGATGGGCATGGCGTGGTACACGTCCAAACCGGCAAGCGAGAGGCTGGTCAGGGCTTGGATGGTGATAAAGAAGGTGGAGAAGCTGTATTTGTAGCTCCGGGTCATGAAGAACAGGGTGGTGCTGGCGATGACAATCCAAAGCTTGGTTTCAACAGACGGGGTGAAGTAGGGAACGAGCGAACCGACAATTACGCCGAGAATCGTACCGGCGATACGTTGGTACACGCGGCTTTTGGTGGCGGTGTAGTTGGGCTGGCAGACGAAAAGGGCGGTCAGCAGAATCCAGTAGCCGAGATTGAGATGAAGGATTTCGACAATGATGCAGGCCGCGGCCACGACGATGGAGAGGCGGGTGGCATGGCGGAAGACGCCGGAGTCGAAATTGAGCTGGCTGAGGACGGTCTCGCCGATATTGCGGAATTTGGTGTTTTCAAGGGCGGCGATGCGGGTGTCGGCGTTGTCGTTTTCGGCAAGGGACGCATCGTTTTGCAGTTGCCGCAGTTGGTAATCGACGCTGCTGAGGTTGTCGAGCAGGCGGCGGATATTGTGGAGGTTGGCATTATCGGCATGGGTCTCGGCAAAATGGCTGAGGGATTGGCGGCAGCCTTCCATGGCGCGGCCGAGGCGTTTGCTGTATGCGTAGGGTTTGTTGTTGCGCAGGGAGGCGGCAACGTTGCGGCACGCCTGGCCTTGCATTTCGAGCAGGCGGCGGATGCGGAAGATGAGGTCGGTATTTTTGAGCTGCTCGGCCATTTCGCTGTAATCGACGTGGGCGGAGCTGATGCGTTCGTGCATGTCTTGCGCGCAGAGGTAGTAGCGCAGCATTTTGGCGGTACGCGGATGGCGGTGTTGGCCGCGCAACCGGTAGAAAAGTGCGCCGCGGCATTGGTTGAAGGCGGTAATCACGCCGGTGTTGCTCATGGCCAAGTCGATTTGGCGGTTGCCCAACCATGCGGCTTCGTCTGGATCGAAAAAGTCGGCTTTGGCATCGAAGTAGTTGCTGAGTGCATCATAGGCGTTGGCGACGGTTTCTTGGACAGGGCGGTGGGGCAGGATGATTTGGAAGATCAGGGTGTTGACGCTGTATAGAACAGTGCCCAACAGAATCATGACGGGGTTGGTCAGCCAGTAGGTCTCGGGGGTGTAGGTCAGCGTGGTGTAGGTGGCGACGGCGAGCGCACCGAAAGCGAAGGTGCGGTATTTGAGGCCGACGGTGCCGAGGATGGTAAAGCCGAAAGTCATCAGGGTCATGGCCAAGATGAAGGGAACGCCTGTGCCGATGGTGCTTTGGGCAAGCAGCGAAGAGAGGGTGAACAGGGCAACGGTGATGACGATGTTTTTCAGACGGCCTGTGAGGCGGTTGTCCAAGTCGACCAAACCGCCGGCAATAATGCCGAGTACGAAGGGCATGACGAGCTTAGGCGTGTTGAAGTGCCAAACGAGGGTAGCGGCGATGAACACGCTGGCGAAGACGGGCAGGGAGGCAATGATCAGAGGTTTGAGCGGCGGAGTTTTCATGATTGGGTTGTTTTATTTGTTATGAGATGAATGATTGGATTTTAACAGGATTTTCAGTCGGTTTCAGAATGCTTGAAATAGGATAAGGCCGTCTGAACGGATACGGGAAAATACTTGATTTCGTTTCCACATTTGTTCAGACGGCCTTTTTTGGCTTGCGCCATTAGGTCATCAGGTTGAGGTCGCTGATGCGGTCGTAGAGGCGTTCGGTATTGTTGCCCTCGTCGTGCATTTGAATGCGCAGGCGCAAATCGTTGGCGGATACCGCTTGGCGCAGGGCTTCGCTGAGTTCAATTTGGCCTTGTGCGTAGAGGGTGAAGAGATTTTGGTCGAACGTCTGCATGCCGTTGCTGCCGGAGCGTGCCATCAGGTCGCGGATTTCCAGCAATTCGCCTTTGAAAATCAAGTCCTGCATGGCCGGCGTGTTGAGCAGGAGGTCGGTAACGGCCGTGCGTTGGCGGTTTTTCTTGATGGTGAGGCGTTGGCCGATGATGCCGACGAGGTTCAACGCCAAATCCATCAAAACCTGTTGGCGTCGGTCTTCCGGATAGAAGTTGATGATGCGCTCGATGGTTTGGGAGGCCGTGCTGGCATGGATGGTGAAAACGCACAGATGGCCGGTTTGAGCCAGTTGGAGGGCGTATTCCATGCTTTCTTCGCTGCGGACTTCGCCGATACAGACGACATCGGGTGCTTGACGCATGGCGCTTTGAACGGCGGTTTTCCAGTTGTCGGTATCGATGCCGATTTCGCGCTGGGTGAAGATGCTGCGGCAAGGTTTGTAGATAAACTCGATGGGGTCTTCGATGGTAACGATATGGCCGGGCAGCTTTTGGTTGCGGTAGTTGAGCATGGAGGCCATGGTGGTGGACTTACCCGAACCGGTCGGGCCGGCGAGGATCAGCAGGCCGCGCGGTGCGAGTGCAAGCTCTTGGAGCTTTTCGGGTAAGCCGAGGGTCTTCATCTCGGGAATGTCTTGGCTGACGCGGCGCAATACCATGCCGACGCGGCCTTGCTCGTGGTAGGCGTTGACGCGGTAGCGCGTGTTGCTGCGCGATTGGACGGAATAGTTGATTTCCCAGTCGCGGTTGAAGGCTTCGAGCTGGTCGGGGTTCATGGTGGATTCGGCGATGGCGGCGGTGTCCGCGCCGTTCAGTGCTTTGTGGGGCATGGGCGTGAGGGTGCCTCCGACTTTGATGGCAGGGGGAAAGCCTGCGCTGATGAAAATGTCGGAGGCGTTGCGTTTTTCGGCCTCTTCACACATGCGGTCGAGCAGGGGATGAAGATGCGTACCGATTTCAGCCGGGGTGGGGATGTGCGGTGCTTGGTTTTTTTGTGAGTAGGCTTGCACCATTTCGCTTAACAGGTCGTGCAGAGGGGCGAGGTCGCTCATGATGATTCTCTTTAAAACGGGTATTCGGTCAGGCTGAAAGGCCGTCTGAAAACGGGATGATGGGGTTCAGACGGCCTGAGTATGGTTTAGAAAACAGAGAGGTTTTCGATGTTTTGCGCCTTACTGCGTGCCAGCTCGGGGCTGATGGTGCCTTGGCGGACAAGGGTTTGCAGGGCTTGATCGAGGGTTTGCATACCGTGGGCCTGACCGGTTTGGAGGGCGGCGTTGATTTGGGCGATTTTGTTCTCGCGGATGAGGTTTCGCACGGCCGGTGTGGAAATCAGGATTTCGTGTGCGGCGACGCGGCCGTTGCCGTCGCGGGTTTTCAGCAGGGTTTGGGAAATGATGGCGCGCAAGGATTCGGACAACATGGAGCGCACGATTTCTTTTTCGCCTGCGGGGAATACGTCGACAATACGGTCGATGGTTTTGGCGGCGCCGGTCGTGTGCAGCGTGCCGAAAACCAAGTGGCCGGTTTCGGCGGCGGTCAGGGCGAGGGAGATGGTTTCAGGGTCGCGCATCTCACCGATCAAAATCACGTCGGGGTCTTCGCGCAGTGCGGAACGCAGGGCGTTGGTAAAGCTGTGGGTGTGCTGATGCAGCTCGCGCTGGTTGATGAGCGCCTTTTTGCTTTGGTGGACGAACTCAATCGGGTCTTCGATGGTCAGAATGTGGGCCGGTTGGGTTTCGTTGATGTAGTTGACCATCGCCGCCAGCGTGGTGGATTTACCCGAACCGGTCGGGCCGGTTACCAAGACCAAACCGCGCGGATTTTCGGCAATTTTTTGGAAAATGCGCGGCGCACGCAATTCTTCCAGCGTCAGAACGGTGCTCGGAATGGTACGGAATACGGCGGCCGGGCCGCGTTCGGTCATAAAGGCGTTGACGCGGAAACGGGCAACATTAGGCAGCTCAAATGAGAAATCGACTTCAAAATCCTGTTGATAGAGCTTGCGCTGGTGGTCGTTCATGACCGAGGTAATCATGGTACCGACTTCTTCCGAGCTCATCTCGGGCAGGTTGATGCGGCGGATGTCGCCGTGTACGCGTATCATAGGGGAAATGCCCGAACTCAAATGGAGGTCGGAGGCTTTGTTTTTCACGCCGAACGCGAGTAAGTCGGTAATCTGCATAATGTGGCCTTGTTTTGGTTTAGAATAATAAAATCGCTTTATTTTAAATAGATAAATCCGTTCGACCAAGTAAAATTTTCAAAATGCCGAGTGATGAACGGGTTAAAGGAGAAAACCATGTCGGTATTGCAACAAAACTATCAGGACGTATGCCGGGCGGTTGAACAGGCGGCTGAGGCTTCAGGGAGGCCTGCGGATGCGGTAAAGCTGGTAGCGGTCAGCAAGACCTTTCCGGCAGACGACATCCGCGAAGTGTATGCGGCCGGTCAGCGCGATTTCGGCGAGAACTATATTCAGGAATGGTTTGAAAAAACGGAAACGCTGGCCGATTTGCCGGATATTGTTTGGCACGTTATCGGCGATGTGCAGTCTAATAAAACCAAATTTGTGGCCGAACGCGCACATTGGGTGCATACGATAGGCCGTCTGAAAACGGCGCGGCGCTTGAGTGAGCAAAGGCCGTCTGAAATACCGCCGTTGCAGGTGTGTATTGAAGTGAACATTGCCGCGGAAGAGGCGAAACACGGCGTAGCGCCCGCAGAAGCGATTGCGCTGGCCCTTGAAGTGGCCAAGTTGCCGAATATTAAAGTATGCGGATTGATGTGTGTGGCCAAGGCCGACAGCAGCGACGATGAGTTGCGCAGTCAGTTTCATACCATGCAGCGGTTGTTGGCCGAGTTGAATGCGGCAGGCGTCGAAGCAGATGTTTTGTCTATGGGTATGTCCGGAGATATGCCAATCGCGGTAGAATGCGGCGCAACCCATGTCCGCATCGGCAGCGCGATTTTCGGCAGACGGGAACAAAAACAAAAAGGAGAAGGCAGCCAATGAAACAGATTATCTCGGTCGTTTTGCTTGGTTTGACCTTAACGGGTTGTCGGTTGATGGGCTGGTATCAATGTGAATCCTTATCGGGCTGGTGCAAACCCAAAAAGCCGGCAGCAATAGATTTTTGGGAAATTAAAGGCGAACCGCCGCCTTCTATTGAGGATTTCCGCGGGAAGCGTTTGGCGGACGGGAATTATTCTATTGACGATAATGCTTATCGTACCGCAGCTAATGATTATTTCAGTAGGAAAATCAAAAAGTTTGAAGCTTGCGGGCTAGCTTGGCAAACCCGCGATAAACGCCCTTTAGCGGAAACTTTTAAAAAAGAAGGATTGGATTGTTTGGAAAAACAGGGTTTATACCGAACATCACTGCCCGAAAGCGTCCGTTGGTGAAAAGGTCGTCTGAAATTTTGTCGGTATGATGGAAACGGTATTTCAGACGACCTCAGCAAATGTATCTCATTTAAAAAATTAAGGAAATTTATGAACATCTACTTTTTAGGCGGCGGCAATATGGCGACTGCCATTGCAGGCAGTTTGGTCAAACAAGACGGCTATCGTGTCCACATTGTCGAACGCGGCGCCGAAAGACGTGCACAACTGGTGCAAGAATTGGGCGTAGCCACTTCTGAAAACCTGCCCGAATTGAGTGCGGACGATGTCCTCATTCTCGCCGTCAAACCGCAAGACATGCAGGTAGCCTGTCAAAACATCCGTTTGAATGGCGCGCTGGTGTTGTCTGTAGCGGCAGGTTTGTCCATCGATACCCTCAGCCATTATCTGGGCGGCACACGCCGTATCGTACGCATCATGCCCAATACGCCGGCCAAAATCGGCTTGGGCGTATCCGGTATGTTTGCCGATGCAGGCGTTTCAGAAGCCGACCGTACAGCTGCCGACGGCATCATGCGCTCTGTCGGCACGACCATTTGGCTGAACGAGGAAGAGCAACTCCACAATATTACCGGCATCAGCGGCAGCGGCCCCGCCTATGTTTTCTATCTGTTGGGCGCGCTCCAAAATGCGGCTTTGGCACAAGGTTTCAACGAACAAGATGCACGCGAACTGAGCCTCGCCACATTTAAAGGCGCAGTGGCTTTGGCCGAACAAACCGGCGAAGCATTCGCACAATTACAGCAAAACGTAACTTCCAAAGGCGGCACGACACACGAAGCCATCGAAACCTTCAAAGCCCGTCACGTTGCCGAAGCCATCGAACAGGGTGTAGAAGCCTGCGTCAAACGTTCGCAAGAAATGGCGCAACAATATAAGGCCGTCTGAACATGCGCGGCGACTTGCTCTTATTATTGGCAGACGCTATTGCCATCCTGTGTATCACGCGCTTTTTGCTCCGATACGCAGGATTGGCAGCAGAACACCCCCTGCTCAAATTCAGCATACAGGCAACAGGCTGGCTGACCAAACCTTGGCAAAAAGCATTTCCATCCGGCGAGAAAACCGATTGGTACTGCCTGCCCGCAGGTTTTCTGGTGTACTACCTTGCCTGTACCGCCATTATTTTCATCTCGCCGGCGCTGTCCATCAGTAATAAGCTGATTTTGGCAAACTTCTGGTTTGCCGCACTCCATATGCTGAAAGCCGCGGCCTATACATTACTTATCGGTCTGATTATTAGAATGGTGTCCAGCATACAGGGCCGCTATTCGCCGTTGACTTATGCCATCGAACGAATCCTGCAGCCATTGCTCAAACCGTTTTCCTTCTTGCGCGTAGGGCGATACGATTTTTCAGGCAGTTTGTTGGCACTTTTATTATGGTTGTGGCTGGCCCGATGGTTTCCCCAGCTTATCCAGCAAACCAACCTATGGTTGCTTCAATAGGCCGTCTGAAAGCGCAGCAGGTATTAACGACCAAAAATACAACGTCCTAAAAAGCGTTTTAATACATTTAGGTGTAAGGTAGTGCAAAAAAGTGCAAATCGAAATATAAGGAACAAATGAATAGGTAAAACATGATATGATTCGCCCAATTTCCAAAACGGAAATTCAAGAAAACCCAATAAAAGCAAACCCGTAGCATCCAAATCATTAACAACAAACCGAAAGCAGACACCATGGCAAAGCTGACAGAACAAGATATTTTAAACTGGGATGGTCCTGAAGAGGACTACATGAACAGCGACCAATTGGCCTTCTTCCGCGAACTACTGGTTAAAATGCAAGAAGAGCTGATTGAAAATGCAAACACCACTACCGGCCATCTTCAAGAGCACGAATCCGCTCCCGATCCAGCCGACCGAGCTACTCAAGAAGAAGAATACGCTTTAGAGCTGCGCACCCGCGATCGCGAGCGTAAACTTCTCAATAAAGTGCAAGCGACTATCCGCAGCATTGACGAAGGTGATTACGGTTTCTGTGCCGATACCGGCGAACCCATTGGCCTCAAACGCCTGCTGGCACGTCCGACCGCGACATTGTCCGTAGAAGCGCAAGAGCGACGCGAACGAATGAAAAAACAGTTCGCCGACTAAAATATAGATATAGAAACCATAAAAAAGGCCGTCTGAAAGAGCATTTCAGACGGCCTTTAGTTTGTGTTTTTTGTATATTTGGAGAGTGTAGAAAGGTTGTTGGAGTTTTTTATAAAATAAAAACCCTGTTAAAACAGGGCAGTGGTTAAATTTCTGGAAATAATTTTGCGAAAAGTGTTGACTGGTTTTGTTTGGAGGCGTATAGTTCTGTTCTTCGCTGCTGACGCGGTGAAGAAAACGAAGCAGACAGTATAACACAGTTAGTTAGAATTTTCGATAATTTTAG